>CAZQIH010000007.1:2676-17722 GCA_964593715.1 uncultured Microbacteriaceae bacterium | reverse complement strand
GATTCCCCCGGGCCGCTGGCTGGTCAGGCGCGATGCGCTGGATTCTCACAGCGGAGAGTTTCGGGCCCGAGGAGGCCCTAGCGGCGCGAGTGATTACCGAAGTCGTTGAGGGTAACCCACTCGAGGCGGCGCGGGCCATTGCCTCCACCATCGCCGCACAGGCTCCGCTGGCGGTTCAAGCCACCCTCGCCTCAGCGCGGGCCGGGCTCGCCGACGCGGCTGCGGAACACCGCGAGCTGCCTCGCCGGCTCGGTCAGTTGATGGCGACTAAAGATGTTCAGCGGGGGCTCGAGGCATTCATGACCAAGCAGCCCGCTGATTTCCAGGGTGACTAGCCGCGCCTGCGCCGTTAGTCTGGAGAGAATCAAGAAAGGGTCCCATGGACCGCATTGCCGTGGTGACCGGCGCCAGCAATGGAATTGGCGCTGAAGTCGCAAGAGAGCTGGCCCGCAGATCGTGGCGCGTTGCAGTGGTGGGCAGAAACCCTGAGCGCACGAAGGCCATCGCCAGTGAAATCGGCGGCACCCCGTTTGTGTGTGATTTTGATCGTCTGGACGACGTCCGCGCTCTAGCAGAGGACCTGTCGACCCGGTTTGATCACATTGATGCGCTGGTGAACAACGCCGGAGGCATTGTCGCCAAGCGCAGCCTCAGCGTTGACGGTCACGAGCTCACGCTCCAGCGGAACGTCCTCGCGGGCGCGGTCCTGACAGAGCGGTTGGTCCCGCATTTGCTCTCCGCGCGAGGACGCGTGATTCATACTTCATCGATGGTCTCGCGTCTTGGGCGCATTGACTTGGACGACCTCAGCTTCACGACAAGGCGCTATGGCGCCGGCTGGTGGCCCTATGCCTCGGCCAAGCTCGGCGTCATTCTTTACGCGCGCTCGCTCGCTGAGCGCACCGGACTCGAGAGTTATCCGGTTCACCCCGGCTATGTTCGCAGTGGTTTTGGGGCCGAGTCCCGCAGCGGAAAACTTATTCTTGCGCTCTCTGGCTGGATGCAAATCAGTGCCGAAGCAGGAGCTGCGCCTCTGGTCCACCTAGTGGACACTCCGGAGCTCGGCGTTGCTAATGGAACCTACTTTGACGGGTTGACACCCGACGGGCCGACCCATCCTGGTGCCGCAGATTTGGACCTGATTAGGGCATACTGGCGAAAGATAGCGTCCTTTGTGGACCTGTCGGTTGACCAGCCCCACGCGACCTAGCTAAGGACAAGAGATGCGCTCCAGAGCCAGAACACTGACACCCATCGCAGTAATGGTGGCAGCTGCGGCGGTGCTCTCAGGGTGCTCTGTCCTTGAAGACTGGGGAGTGCTGCCCACCTCAGAGACTGTCGTCGAGGAAGTCGCTCCGACAGAGGAGGCCCCTGTAGCAGAGGGCGAAGAGGCTCCGGATTCAACCGACACTGGATTTGTCGTTCCTGCCTGCGATGGGCTCTTCTCCGCCGCGCAGACGGCCGCCCTCGTCGATCAGTCCCGCGTGAACATGGGCGATACCAGCGAGGGTGACTTTGGTTACGGAACAACTAACCCTGATCTTGTAAGCCTTCTCAAAAGCGTTCGTTCAGACCTCCGGATTTCTTGCACGTGGTACTTGCCGGCAAGCGAAAGCGTCTCGGTGACCTCGGTCGCTGTTGTGATTCCCGATGATGCAGCGGCGATTACTCTCGCGCTGGAATCCTCAGGCGCAACACAGCAGGAAACGGGCGGTGGCGTGCTCTGGGTGATCGATTCCACCACCTCAGATGAGTCAGCGGACTTCATCGCAACAGAAGCTCACTTTTTGGCCCCCGTTCCCTGCCCATCATCGCTAGCGGAGACATCCTGCACCGCGTGGGTGAGCACCAACTACGCCTTTGGCCAGGCGGAGACTCTCACTCTCGACGCTGCCAAGAACCTCGGCGCCTTCGGCGGCTAGTCCCCCAACGATTAGGCACTCGCAGTAACTGAACCGCCCTTAGTTCGTCCGCTCGCGACACGCTGGGGCATCGCATGGATGCCAGGCTTTTCGTGGGTTTCGGGCCATATACTCGCCCCAAAGGAGGAAAGCCATGCGGCTACAACGTGCGACTTACCGCGCAGCCGCCCTCACCGGTTTTCTTGTTCTTTCTCTTGCCGGATGTGGCATGGGCTCAGGCGATGCCGCCGATGATGCCACCACTGGCGAAGATGTCGCCACAGAAGTAGAGGTGGTTGAACTCGTTTTCACCCCTCCCACCGATTGCACCGCCCTGTTGCCAGAATCCGCCGTCGCCAGTCTGGCCGCGGAGGGCATTGAGCTGGTGAAGGGTCCCGGCAGTCCCAGCACAGAACCGATCTTTGTGGAAAGTCAGACACCGGAGGAACTGGTGGGGGGAATCTCCTGCCTGTACTCCGTCCCCGGGGATGAAGAAACCGGCATTTACATCATCCTCAGCGTTGCACCGGTCAGCGAAGACGCGAGGCCCGGAGTCATCAGCGGCTTACTCGCGCAGAATCTGAACGTGGGACAGTCCACGGATGGTGCTTTGACCTACTGGATTTGGGGCGATGAAGTCATCGTTCCCGCTTTGCACAACACTCTCTACCAAGACTCCTGGTATTCAGCACTGCTACAGCCAGGCGGGCGAGCAGCCTACGACAAGGGCGTCGCGCTAGTTGAGGGTATGCGCCAACAGACAACCCGGTAGTTTTGGCACATGGCCCAACTGGCGCTTGGCGAACTACTGCCCGCGGCATTACCCGAGCGGTGGGTCGAGTTAGTTGGCGATGAAGGCCTCGAGATTCTCCGCGACATCGGACAACGTCTCGATCAGAGCCCGGGACAAAAGGCGTTAATGACGCCGATGCCAGACAACATCCTCCGCGCCTTTGCCACCGCGCCACAGAGTGTGCGGGTCCTGATCGTTGGACAAGATCCCTACCCCGGTGCCGGCCACGCCACTGGGCTTGCCTTCTCGGTGGGGCGTGGGGTTACCCCACTGCCACCGAGTCTTCGCAATATTCGCCACGAATATTCGGCAGATCTGGGGCTCGCGCTACCCGCGCACGGAGACCTCTCCCGGTGGTCGCGCCGCGGCGTTCTTCTGCTCAACCGCCACCTGACGACTCTGGTCGGATCGCCAGGAGCGCACCGATCTCTGGGCTGGTCGAGATTCACCGACCTCGTCATTAGCGGGCTCGTGGACCGCGGTCACGTTTTCGTGCCGGTGCTGTGGGGCAGAGAAGCGCAGGAATTGGGCCCACTACTAGGGTCGCTTCGTCGCATTGAATCAGCTCACCCCAGCCCGCTCTCTGCTCGTTTAGGCTTCTTCGGATCGAGGCCCTTCACGCGCACCAACCAGATACTTGAAGAACACGGCCTCAATCCGGTGGACTGGGACTTGGATAAGGACGACTGATGCTGAGGGAAGAATATGAGAAGCCGCGCAGACCACCGCGCGTTCCACGCAAGCCCAAGGAGCCTGCCACGTTCTCGTGGTCTATCGCCGATGCAACCGAAGCGGACCTTCCCGACGTTTTAGCTCTCTATCGCCACTATGTGAGGAACTCGGTGGTCACCTTCGACGAGAAACCACCCACGCTGGCCCAATTCCGGTCTAAGTTCCGCCACCTGCAAAAACTTGGCTATCCGTTTCGAATCGCCCGGTCGCCACAGGGAACGCTCCTGGGTTATGCCTATGTCTTTCCGTTTCGGGAAAAATCTGCTTTTCGCAAAACGGTCGAAAGCTCAATTTACCTGGGCCCGGCCGCAACCGGCCGCGGCTTAGGAAAGGTTCTCCTGGCCGACTTGATTGAGGCCTGCACAAAGGCGGGGCTGAAGGAAATCATTGCCGTCATTGCGGACCAAGGCGCTGAGGCCTCGCTCGCACTGCACCAAAAATTTGGGTTCGTCGAGACGGGGCGAATGGGCAAGGTCGGCTTCAAGTTTGAACGCTGGATTGGGATCATTTTGATGCAAAGGTCCCTGCCCTAACCCCTTCGCCTTTGTTACCCAGCGTTACAGATCCAGGTGACGAATTACGGATCTCGCTTTACTGTGGGCACCACGCAGTCCTTCACTCCGCGTCCCGAGACAGAAAGCACGGCCATGGCAGACAACTGGAAGTTTGAAACCCAGCAGATCCACGCTGGAGCAACCCCCGACCCCACCACCCACTCTCGCGCGACGCCGATCTATCGCACCACCGCGTATGTCTTCGATAGTGCCGAGCACGCGGCTAACCTCTTTGCGCTCGCAGAATTTGGCAACATTTACACCCGAATCATGAACCCCACGCAGGATGTCGCAGAGAAGCGCATTGCTGCACTTGAGGGCGGCACGGCGGCTTTGCTGCTGAGCTCGGGCCAGGCCGCAACGACCAACGCTATTTTGAACATCGCGCACTCGGGCGACCACATCGTGAGTTCCTCGTCGGTGTATGGCGGAACCTACAACCTCTTTAAATACACGTTGCCAAAGCTTGGCATTGAGGTCACCTTTGTCGAAGACCAGGACGATCTAGCAGCCTGGGAGGCTGCTGTTCGTCCCAACACCAAGGCCTTCTTTGGTGAAACCATCGCGAACCCCAAGATCAACATTTTGGACATCGAGGGCGTCGCCGAGGTGGCCCACAAGAACGGGTTGCCACTCATTGTCGATAACACGGTGGCAAGCCCGTACCTGCTGCGCCCGCTCGAGCACGGTGCCGATATCGTCGTTCACTCGGCGACAAAGTTCCTCGGTGGTCACGGAACCGTGATTGCGGGCGCCATCGTCGATGGCGGAAAGTTCCCCTGGTCCAAGCACGTGGATAAGTTCCCGGGCCTGACCGAGCCAGACCCCTCGTACCACGGCGCTAGCTACACCGGTGTGCTCGGTGACCCCATTGCCTACATCATCAAGGCGCGTGTTCAGCTCCTGCGCGACATCGGCGCAGCGGTCTCGCCCGATAACGCGTTTGGTTTGATCCAGGGAATCGAGACGTTGAGTCTGCGCATGGAGCGTCACTGTGAAAACGCTCTGGCGGTTGCGCAGTGGCTGGAAGCGCACGACCAGGTGGCCGCTGTCAACTACGCAGCGTTGCCCTCGAGCCGGTGGAACAAGGCGGCTGCCAAGTATGCCCCGCACGGTGTTGGCGCAGTGCTCTCCTTTGAGATCAAAGGCGGCGTGAACGCAGGTCGCGCACTGGTCGATAGTGTCCAGCTTTTCAGCCACGTGGCCAACATCGGTGATGTGCGAAGCCTGATCATTCACCCAGCCTCCACCACCCACTCGCAGCTCACGCCTGAGCAGCAGCTCACCACCGGTGTGACTCCCGGGTTGGTGCGCCTGTCGGTGGGTCTCGAGCACATCGACGACATCCTGGCTGACCTCGAGTCTGGTTTCCAGGCCGCGAAGAAGGCGAAATAACACCCTCGAAGCAAAGCTTCTAGTTTCTCCGGGGACTGGGGTGGGTCGAGGGATTCCTCGGCCCACCCCAGTTAGGGAAGAATAGCCACACTATGGATTGGCAATCACCGGCGGAGTCTCTCCCCTCGGCTTTCGTCACGGAGGCTCTTCAGGCAACTCTGCGCGGAACGCCGCCGGTTACCGGCGCATGGCGCGACGGCGATCATTTGGGTAATCGTAAGTTTTGCCAGGTGGGCCCCTTCACCACCGAGCATGGCGATCACATTCCTCATGTGCGGATCGCTTATGAAACCTTCGGTGAGCTCAATGCCGATGCGTCCAACGCGGTACTCGTGTTTCACGCTCTCACCGGAGATTCTCACGCAATCGGTCAGGCCGGACCAGGACACCCCACTGCGGGCTGGTGGTCAGGTGTGATTGGTCCGGGACTTGGGCTAGACACGGACAAGTGGTGCGTGGTTGTACCAAACATCCTGGGCGGTTGTCAGGGCACAACTGGCCCCTCCAGTTTTCACCCCGATGGCCGGGAGTGGGGGTCTCGCTTTCCCTATCTGACGATCCGCGATCAAACTCGGGTCGTCGAATCCCTCGCGGATCACCTAGGGGTTAGGGCGTTCGCCGCGGTCGTTGGCGGATCGATGGGAGGAATGCATGCCCTGGAGTGGGCGCTACTCTTCCCAGAACGGGTTGCCAGGCTCGCCTTGATTGCTACTAGTGCCGTGACGAGCGCCGACCAAATTGGCGGCAACTCGATTCAGATGGAGGCCATTACCGTCGACCCCTTCTTCGCCGGTGGGGACTATTACGACCACGACGAGGGCCCTTATCGAGGCTTGGCTCTTGCGAGACGCATGGCTCTTGTGAACTACCGCTCCCCCTCAGAGCTCAACGAGCGCTTCGAGAGAACCTGGCAGAGCAAAGTGTCGCCGCTAGGCGATAACGGCCGTTTCGCGGTGGAGAGCTATTTGGATTTCCACGGCAACAAGTTCACTCGTCGATTCGACGCCAACAGTTACATGAGTTTGGTCGGAGCCATGAACTCCCACGATGTGACCCGTGACCGCGGCGATTTAGCTTCTGTGTTGGGTGAACTAACACTGCCCACTCTGGTCCTCGGTGTCGATAGCGACCGACTGTTCCCACTGAGCCAGCAGGAAGACCTCGCTCGTCATATTCCAGGTTGCCTCAGTGGACCTGTTCCGGAAGTACTAGAGACGCCCTATGGCCACGATGGGTTCTTGATCGAATCCGAGAGCGTCGGCGCCTCGATTGCAGCTCTCCTGGCTACGCCCACGAGGTAAGAGCATCGCCGATGACGGTCGGAATTTCCCGACAGACATCCATGACGCTAAAGGGCCCGCCCGTCGGGCTATCGGCATCGCCGACGGCCCTGGCTGATGCCCTCGCGGCTGCAATCTGGTGAATCAGCGCGCCCGCAGCAACAGCCTCGCCAAGGAGCTCGGGAGAGTCGCTAAGACGCTCGTGCCACGCTGCCAAGAGTGCACCCAGGATGCCGGCAAGCGCATCGCCGGTTCCAGCGGTTGCCAACCACGGCGTTGCCCTGGGCAATTCCCAGACAGCCCCACGTCCATCGACCACAGCACCGTTGGATCCCTTAACGAGCACCGTCATAGAGAGTTTCTTCGCAAGCTTCTGCGCGCTCTCACGGTCAGTAGAACCTGCGGCGATACCGAGGCGCTCCAGGAGCGCCTCGAGCTCCCCGTGGTGAGGGGTGAGTACCGTGAGCGGACCAAAATTTTCCACCAGCTCGAGAGCGCCGGCATCGACCACGCTCGGTATTCCCTGGGCGCACGCAGCGGTGACTCTGGCGCGAGTCTCGTCATCCATCGGTGAGTCCATCCCACTACCCACGACCACAGCGTCCGCGCTGCCCGGTGCAATGACAACTTCGGGGTGCTGGGTGATGACCATCTGGGCCACACCCTCTGGCCCGGAGTAGCGAACCATTCCAACGCCCGTCCTGACCGCTGCCTCGACGCCGATTAATGCGGCCCCGGGATAGGCCGAGCTTCCTGTCACCAAAGCCAGAACGCCCCGCGAATACTTGTGGTCTTCGGGCTGTGGTGCTCGCACCCAGCCTCGGAGAAATGTGTGGTCAACAGCAATCGGATCGGCCATCAGTTGGCGCCTTTCAGCTCGGCCAGTGTCGGCAAATCCGCACCAGCACGGGACACGGTGATTGCCGCTGCCCTCAAGGCAAAGGTAACAACCTCAGCCAGGTCGTTCTCTGAGAGTGTGGTCCAGCCCTGTGCCCCAGCACTACCCAGGAGGGACCTGGCTGCAAGCGCCGCGATGAGCCCTGCCATGACAGTGTCACCGGCGCCAATCGTGTCAACAACAGTCTTGGCGTGGGTGGGAAAGGACAGTGTGCGATCGGCACTCCACACCGTGGCGCCATCGGCGCCCCGGGTGATGACGACCAGAGTCGCACCGAGCCCCTGCCACCGCGCTGCCACCTCATCTAACGAGAGTTCTGGATAGAGCCAGGCCGCATCCTCATCGCTTGCCTTGACCAAGTCCGAGAGCGCAATCATTGCCTCGATTTGTGACACAGCGTCGCTCGCGGAGCCCATGATGTGGGGCCTCACGTTCGGGTCATAGCTGATGCTCGCGCCCGCAGCGCGCGAGCGCTTCACGATTTCCAGGACAGCGTTGGCTCCTGGTTGCAGGGTGCAGGCAATAGAGCCGGCGTGGACGTGCAGGTAGGGGGCTTCAGGAACCATGGAAGGCTCCAAATCCCAGACCAGATCGAATTCGTAACTCGCTGAACCATCCTCTGCGAGATGCGCTGTGGCCGTTGAGGTGTACTCGAGACCCGAGCTCTCCGCAATCAGCGCCACACCGCTGCCCTTCACATGAGAGGAAATGGCCTGGCCCCTGGAATCTGAACCCACACGGGCCGCCAACAGAGCCGAATGTCCTAGGCGACCAAGTCCAATAGCGACGTTCATAGGGCTACCCCCTGGAACCTCGTGGAGTGGCTCACCTGATGACCCGACGACGCAGTCCATCAGGGCCTCACCAATGACTACGACGGTGTCTGGCACCCGCTTGTCCCCGCTCTCCGTATGGTTCACACCATGTTAGTGACGGGTGGTGGCATCCCTCACTTCACCAACGAGCTCTTCAATAATGTCCTCGAGGAACAACACACCCCGGGTGCTGCCATCGGGTGCAACAACCTTGGCCACGTGGGCACCTGTTTGGCGGAGGGTGGCGAGAGCGTCCTCCAAATCGACGGAATCGCGCAGGGTGACAAGGGATCGAATCCTGCGAGGAGGAACGGGGTAGTCACTATCGATATCTGCCCCATCGAGCACATCCTTGATGTGGACATAGCCCGTGGGCTCACCAGAATCATCGATCAGCACGTAGCGGCTGAAGCCCCTCTGCGCCACGGCCTGGTGAACATCCGCTGGGGTCGCATCCTCTGGCAGGGTAACGAGATTCGGCAATCCGATCGTCACGTCGCCGACCACTTTGGTGGTGAACTCGAAGGCGGCAGTAAGGGCTCCAGAATGATCGGAGAGCATTCCGGTCTTGGTGGACTCAGCAACAATCGTTGCTACCTCATCGAGCGTGTACGCGCTGACGGCCTCAGCCTTCGGCTCAACACCGGTCATCCGCAGGAAACCATTCGCAATCGCGTTCAGGCTTCGAATAATGGGCGAAATGACCCTGGAGACAAAGACAAGAGGAGGTGCCAAAAACAGCACGGCCTTGTCGGGCAGTGAGAACGAGATGTTTTTGGGAACCATCTCGCCAAAGACGACGTGCAAGTAGGTCACGATCAACAGTGCCAAGATGAACGCCACCACACTCACCCAGTTATCGGGAACACCGAGGGCGCCCAAAGGGCCTTCGAGAAGATGGTGAACGGCAGGCTCAGAGACCAACAGAATCAGCAACGAACACACGGTGATGCCAAGCTGCGATGTGGCCAACATTAGAGTCGCGTGCTCCATCGCGTAAAGCGATGTTTTGGCACCCTTCTTGCCCGCAGCAGCCAGGGGCTCAATCTGAGAGCGCTTAGCCGCAATAACGGCGAATTCCGCGCCCACAAAGAATGCGTTGCCAGCCAGCAACACCACTAACCATGCCAATCCAGCCCAGTCGCTCATAGCAGCGTCACCTGCTCTGCAGTCACGCCAGGCGTGAATCGCACGCGATCGATCCGGCGACCCTCCATGCGTTCCACTCGGAATTCACCGGTCTCAATCGTGATGGTGTCGCCGACTTCAGCCATCCTGCCCAAGCCCTCCAGGATGAATCCTGCGACCGTCTCGTAGTGGCCACTTTCTGGGACCGCAACCCCGGTGCGCTCTTCCAATTCATCCGGGCGCAATTGGGCGGGGAAGGTGAACCAGTCTCTGGCCCGCACGACATCGAGGGGAGCCCGGTCGTGCTCATCGGCAACTTCACCAATCAGTTCCTCGACGAGGTCCTCCAGGGTGGCAATACCCGAGGTGCCGCCGTATTCGTCGACAACAATCGCCACCTGGTAACCCCGGCCCCGAAGCTCCGTCAGCAACAAGTCCAGAGGCATGGTCTCTGGGACACGAATAACGTCCGACGAGAGTGCCGAGACCGGCACTTCATCCCGTTTTTCGCTGGGTACGGCCACAGCCTGCTTCACGTGCACAACACCCCGGATGTCATCAATCGATTCATCGATCACGGGGAAGCGGGAATACCCGGTGCGACGAGCTAGTTCAATGACATCGTTGGCGCTATCGCTGCGGTGAACACTCTCGACCTTGGTGCGAGGGGTCATCACGTCAATCGCATTGCGTTGTGAAAACTCAATAGTCCGAGACAGCAGCGTCGCTGTATCGTCCTCCAGCAACCCCTGCAGCGCAGAGCGCTGCACGAGGCTTGAGAGTTCATCGGCTGTTCTGGCAGCCGAGAGTTCCTCTTTGGGCTCGATGCCCATGGCGCGGAGGATGCGATTTGCGCTGCCATTCAGCACCGCGATGAAGGGGCTAAAGACCCAGGTGAAGGCCACCTGCAACGGAACGAGAACACGGGCTGTCTGCCGAGGAACGGCCAGCGCGTAGTTCTTGGGCACCAATTCGCCAAAAATCATGGAGATTGTGGTGGCAATGAGAATTCCCGATACCGCGCCTACGGGGCGCACAAAATCAGCATCGAGGCCAGCCTCGGTGAGCGGTCCCGAGAGCATCGACGAAATCGCCGGCTCCATCGTGTAACCCGTGAGCAAGGTGGTCAGGGTGATACCCAGTTGCGCACTGGAAAGGTGAGTGGAGGTGCGCTTAAGTGCTGCAATGGTGATGCGATTGCCCTTTTCACCGCGCGCAGTGCGACTCTCGAGATCAGCGCGATCCAGGTTCAGAAGCGCGAACTCGCTCCCCACGAATACTCCCGTGCCCAGCGCCAACAGGACGCCAACACCGAAGAGAATAAGGTCAGGATTCACCGGGCACCCCCAACACGGGTGCCCCAGGGTTTATGACTGGGTTCGGAACGCTCAGATGAGTTCTTGTGCATTGCCCTGACAGGTTAGCAGGCAACCTGGAGACCGGCTATGGCTGCCGGGAACCCCGCCACAAAACCGGTAGGCTTTTCTCAGCATTTCGTCAGACGTGAGAGTGAGCAGGAGCGCGTGTCAGAGAGCGACACTGTAGGAACATCCACAGATGCTTCTGTCGAATTCGGTGCCAACGAGTGGCTAGTCGATGAGCTGTGGAATCTGTATCAAAAAGACCCCCAGCTTGTAGAAAAAAGCTGGTGGCCCCTCTTTGAGTCAAGGGCATCGCAATCCGGTGTGAGTGTGCCCCAAGCCCCCCTCAGTGCGCCCGCTCCCGCATTCGCTGATGACCCCGCGCCCATTACGGCACCCATCGCCAAAACGACCTCGATTGCGCCCAAAGAACAGCCGATTCCCGCCGAAGCCCCCACACTGACGACCACATCGATTCCCATCGTCGACCCCTCCGAAGAGGCCGAAGCGAGTGACACTGTTGCTCCGCTTAAGGGGATGGCCAAGGCTTTGGCCGCCAATATGGACCAGAGCCTCCAGGTTCCCACCGCCACCAGTGTTCGCACAGTTCCCGCGAAGCTGATGATTGACAACCGCATCGTGATCAACAATCACCTGCGCAGAACCCGCGGTGGCAAAGTGTCCTTCACCCACCTCATTGCGTGGGCCATGATCAAGGCTCTCAAGCAGCTTCCTGGTCAGAACGTCTACTACGACGAAATCGATGGCAAGCCTGTTGCGGTCCACCCCGCCCACATCAACCTGGGAATCGCCATTGATATTCCTAAGCCCGATGGCACGAGAAGCCTCGTGGTTCCAGGCATCAAGAGAGCTCAGACTTTTGGTTTCGCCGAGTTCCTCGCAAGCTACGAAGATGTTGTTCGCCGGGCCCGCGAGGGGCAACTGACCGCTGATGACTTTGCCGGGAACACCATTTCGCTCACCAACCCAGGCGGCATCGGCACCGAGCACTCTGTGCCGCGCCTGATGAAGGGCCAGGCCTGCATCATCGGTGCTGGAGCACTCGAGTACCCGGCTGAATTCCAGGGATCGTCTAAGAAAACCCTCGCGGAACTGGGTATCGGCAAGACAATCACCTTGACCTCCACCTATGACCACCGCGTTATTCAGGGCGCTGGTTCTGGTGAATACCTCAAGAAGGTCCATGAGCTGCTGATTGGTGGCGATGGGTTCTACGAGGAGATCTTCGCCTCACTGCGTATCCCCTATATGCCAATCCACTGGGCCGAAGACATCGCCGTGGACACCGCGGATCACGTCAACAAGATTTCCCGGGTGCAAGAGCTCATCAATGCGTTCCGCGTTCGCGGCCACTTGATGGCAGACATCGACCCCCTCGAGTATCGCCAGCGCTCGCACCCGGACCTCGAGATCGAAAGCCACGGGCTGACCTTCTGGGACTTGGATCGCGAGTTTGTGACCGGTGGTTTCGGCGGCCGGCGCACGATGCTTCTGCGTGAAATTCTCGGCGTGCTGCGTGACTCATACTGCCGCACGATTGGCCTCGAGTACATGCATATCCAGGACCCCGCTCAGCGCCTGTGGTTCCAGGAGCAGGTGGAGCGGCCCTACGAAAAGCCAGACCACGACGCTCAGCTTCGAATCCTCTCGAAGCTGAACCAAGCGGAGGCATTCGAAACATTCCTCCAGACCAAGTACGTGGGTCAGAAGCGCTTCAGTTTGGAAGGCTCCGAGTCGACGGTCAGCCTGATCGACGAAATCATGCAGGCTGCTTCTGACGATGAGCGTGTCGATGAGGTTGCCATTGCTATGGCTCACCGCGGACGACTGAACGTGCTGGCCAACATCGCTGGAAAGACCTACGGCCAAATTTTCCGTGAATTTGAGGGCACCCAGGACACGTCGAACATCCACGGCTCGGGCGATGTGAAGTATCACCTCGGTACCGAGGGCTTGTACACAAGCCCGACCGGGAGCACGATTCCGGTGTATCTGGCGGCGAACCCTTCTCACCTCGAGGCTGTGAACGGCGTACTCGAGGGCATCGTTCGTGCCAAGCAGGACCGCGGAGCCATCGGCAGCTTCCGCGTCCTTCCCGTGTTGATTCACGGTGATGCGGCGATGGCCGGCCAAGGTGTTGTCCTCGAGACCTTGCAGATGTCGCAGCTGCGCGCCTACCGTACTGGCGGAACCGTGCACGTGATTGTCAACAACCAGGTCGGGTTCACGACCCTCCCGCACGACGCGAGAACGTCGGTCTACGCCTCGGATGTCGCGAAGACTATCCAGGCGCCGATCTTCCACGTCAACGGCGATGACCCCGAAGCAGTGCTCCGCGTGGCAGAACTGGCTTTCGCCTACCGCCAGACCTTCAAGGGCGATGTGGTGATTGACCTGATTAGCTACCGTCGCCGCGGACACAACGAGGGTGATGACCCTTCGATGACACAACCTCTGATGTACAACCTGATTGAGGCAAAGCGCAGTGTTCGCACCCTGTACACCGAAGCTCTCATGGGCCGCGGCGACATCACCGAAGACGAACTCGAGGCCGCGCAACGCGACTTCCACCAACGCTTAGAAGAAGCCTTCGAAGAAACCCACGCGGCTCAGACCGGCAAGATTCCTGCAGTCACCGAGGTGGCAGCCGCTGAAGAAGCAGCCGAACCGGCCACCACCGGTGTAGACGCCTCCGTTTTGGCCCTGATTGGTGACGCTCACGGCAACCAGCCTCCCGGTTTCACCGTCCACCCCAAGCTCGTCCCGCTTCTCGAGAAGCGCCGTGAGATGGCACGCGAGGGTGAGATTGACTGGGGCTTCGGTGAGCTCATTGCTCTCGGTTCGCTGTTGGTTGAGGGCACACCCGTTCGCCTGGTGGGCCAGGATGCCAGACGCGGCACATTCGTTCAGCGCCACGCCGTCTTCCACGACCGGGTGAATGGCCAAGAGTGGTTGCCGCTCATGAACCTGGCCGAGCGCCAAGCCCGCCTCTACATCTACGACTCTTTGCTGAGCGAGTACGCCGCACTGGCCTTCGAATACGGCTACTCGGTGGAGCGCGCTGAAGCGTTGGTGCTGTGGGAAGCGCAGTTCGGCGACTTCGTCAACGGAGCACAAACTGTGATCGACGAGTTCATTTCCTCCGCAGAACAAAAGTGGGGCCAGCGCTCTAGCGTCGTACTGCTTCTTCCCCACGGCTTTGAAGGCCAGGGGCCAGACCACTCGTCGGCTCGTATCGAGCGCTTCCTCCAGCTTGCCGCCGAGGACAATATGACTATTGCCCGGCCCTCGACCCCCGCCTCCTACTTCCACCTTCTGCGCAGGCAGGCCTATGCCAGGCCGCGCAGGCCTCTGGTGGTCTTTACGCCAAAGGCCATGTTGCGTCTTCGCGGTGCGACCAGCAACGTGGCTGACTTCACCTCCGGAAAGTTCCAGCCTGTCTTGGACGATCCGAAGGCCAGCAATCCAGCCGGCATCACAAAGGTCTTGTTGGTGGCAGGAAAGATCTACTACGACCTGCACTCGGAAATCGAGAAAAGGGGCATCACCAACATCGCCGTTGTTCGCCTCGAGCAGTTCTACCCCTTCCCGGCCGAGGAACTCCGCGCGATTACCGCCCGGTACCAGGGAGCTCAGTTCGTGTGGGTCCAGGACGAGCCAGAGAACCAAGGTGCATGGCCGTTCATCATGATGGAAGCCCCACAAGCGGGCTTGCCACCGATGACCGTCGTGTCGAGGCCCCGCTCCGCCTCCCCCGCAACAGGTTCTTCCAAGCGCAGCCAGGTCGAAGCCCAGCTCATTCTGGACACTGCCCTGAGCTAGTAGCCACCCGGTACTGGGCCCCTCCCCCTGTGCTCACTACGACAACCCGATACTCTGGACACTCGATGCAGGAGTCAGAGATTTACCCCGCCGGCTGGCCCGCGCCTGAGCGCGCCCGCCCCCTGAGGCATTCTCTGAGCCTGCCCGGGTCAAAATCTTTGACCAATCGCGAACTTGTGCTTGCGGCCTTAGCCTCAGGACCATCCAGAATTAGGCGTCCGCTGCACTCGAGAGATAGCGCCCTCATGGTGGATGCGCTTCGGGCGCTCGGTGCCACCATCACGGCGGTTGAGTCCGATGGTGCCTTCGGCCCAGATTTCTTGGTGGAACCACTCCCGAAAACCCC
>CAZQIH010000007.1:0-2576 GCA_964593715.1 uncultured Microbacteriaceae bacterium | reverse complement strand
AGTCCGATGGTGCCTTCGGCCCAGATTTCTTGGTGGAACCACTCCCGAAAACCCCTGCTGCGACCAGAGCAATGATCGACTGTGGGTTAGCCGGAACCGTCATGCGTTTCATCCCACCCGTTGCCGCCCTAGTCCCCGGAACCATTCACCTGGATGGCGACCTGGGAGCCAGGCGCAGGCCGATGCAAACCACACTCGATGCACTGGCCCAACTGGGTGTGGCAATAGAAAAAGAGGGCCCTGGTGGGCTGCCCTTCACCATGACCCCGCCTGCATTACTGACAGGCGAGAGCGTCACTATTGATGCCTCGCTCTCCAGCCAGTTCGTCTCTGGCCTGCTTTTGGCTGCACCGCGGATGCCCCGCGGCCTCACCATTACTCACACCGGTGATTCCCTACCCTCACTGCCCCACATCGACATGACAATTGCGAGCCTGAGAGCCCGTGGTGTTGTGGTGGAAAGCCCCAAGCCTGGGGTGTGGAGAGTTGAGCCCACCGAAATCAACCCGATTGATGTGACAATCGAGCCCGATCTATCAAACGCAGCGCCCTTCCTCGCCGCGGCACTCATCAGCGGAGGTGAGGTCACCCTGCAGGGCTGGCCCCAGCACACCACACAGGTGGGACGCCACGTTCCCGAGCTGTTAGAGAACCTGGGCGCCGAGGTCCACTACGGCGAAACCTCCGTCACCGTCTCCGGTGGCGCGGGTTGGGTGAATGGTGCACAGATTCCCGGTGTTGACCTTGATCTCAGCCACGCCGGTGAACTTGCGCCCACCTTCATTGCCCTGTCTACTCTTGCCGGTGGAGCCAGCACATTCCGCGGCATTGGCCACCTCAGAGGTCATGAAACAGACCGATTGAGCGCATTGGTGTCAAATATCCGGGCGCTCGGTGGCAATGCACGCGAACTCCCCGATGGCATCGAAGTGACTCCCACCCCCCTTGATGGAGGCTCGTGGGCCGCGTTTGATGATCACCGGATGGCAACATCCGGTGCTCTTCTGGGGCTTGGTGTTCGGGGCATCGTCATCGATGACATCGCCTGCACCTCCAAGACTTTGCCGGAGTTCGTCGAGCTCTGGAGCGCACTCGTGGAGTCCCCTGCCCCATGACATGGGAAGAGGACGAAGACCGCTACGCCGATCTCGTGCCGAGGGTTCGACCAGATCGTCGCGGAAGCAGGCCTCGCTCAAAGAATCGCCCTGCCCACGACAACGCCGTGACGGGGTTCATCATCGCCGTCGACCGAGGGCGCTACCGAGCGATCATCGGTGAAGGCACCGACGCCGAACGCCTCGTGACGTGTTCGCGAGCAAGTGAGCTACGCCGCCAAGCAATCGTCACAGGCGACTATGTCGACATTGTCGGAGACACCACCGGCGAGGAGGGGTCACTCGGGCGAATCGTTCGCATCCAACCCCGGTCCAGCGTGTTGCGTCGGAGTGGGGATGACACGGACACTCTCGAGCGCGTCATTGTGGCAAACGCCGACCAGTTGCTCATGGTGGTCGCAACGACCAATCCCGAACCCCGCCCTCGGCTCATCGACCGCTACATCATTGCTGCTCTGGATGCTGGCATCACGCCAATTCTCTGCATCACAAAGACCGACCTGGCACCGGCAACCGAGCTGATGGACTACGGCCGGACACTGGGAATCACGACGGTGTCCAGGTCGCCCGAAAACCCAGCACGCGAGGAACTAGCGACGATCCTTGCTGGACGGATCAGCGTTGCCGTGGGGCACTCGGGTGTGGGGAAATCAACGCTCGTCAACGAGCTCGTCCCCGGCGCGGAACGGGCCGTGGGGGATGTCAACGACGTCACCGGGCGGGGCCGCCACACATCGTCCTCGAGTCAGGCTCTGCGCCTGCCCGAGGGCGGATGGGTGATTGACACCCCCGGTGTTCGATCCTTTGGCCTTGGCCACGTCAGCACCGAGTCAATCGTGTCTGCATTTGGCGATTTGGCCGACTATGTTGCTTCGTGCCCCAAGGCCTGCGCACACACCGCCCACAGCATAGAGTGCGAGCTTTCCCGGGCGCAGGCGGATGGTTCTTTACCTCCGGAGCTAGAGGCGCGCGTCGAATCCCTGCAACGATTGATGGCCACAATCCATGAGCCTGGTGGGACACCCGAGTAGCCTCACGACCCGCCAAGAAGTAGCGACTACGCTCAAGATGTGGTGCACTTCTCTCCAAGCGATGACCTGGCTCTTGCCCTCGCGGCAGCCGCGAACGCTGATTTAGTCTCTCTACCGCGCTTCAGGGCGCAGGATCTTGTCATCACCACCAAGCCCGACCGAACCCCCGTCACCGATGCTGACCAGGCCGTCGAGAAACTTATTCGATCGACAATTGCTGCCGCACGTCCAGACGACGCCATCCTCGGCGAAGAAATGGGCTCGACGAGCGAGACTGTCGGCCCGCAGGCCGGCCGACAGTGGATCATCGATCCGATTGATGGGACCGCTGGTTTCTTGCGCGGTCTGCCGATTTGGGCAACACTGATTGCTCTGGCCATTGATGGCGAGCCCGTTGTGGGGGTTGTCAGCGCACCGGCCCTCGGGCAGC
>CAZQIH010000006.1:0-18412 GCA_964593715.1 uncultured Microbacteriaceae bacterium | reverse complement strand
GAACGGCAAGTCCTTCAACAACCACGAGCGCCAACAACTCCGCTTGAGCGCTCGTCAGCAGTTTCCACGCTGTGGCCAAGTCAGGGTCGGTCTCAAGAAAGCTATCCGCGGCGGGAGCGGTATCTGGCTCGTGAAACAGCCACAACACATCTAACCGGTGCTGTTCCTTCCTCCGGTGGTTCGCGACCACAAATGACGCAATCCGATACAGCCAGGGCAGTTCCTCACCCGGTGTGACCGAGGAACGCTTTTTCCAGGCAACAGCAAAAACATCCGCGGCTAGGTCTTCAACATCACCAAAGGGCACGCGCCTGGCCAAATAGGCTCTAATTGGCCCCAAATATTCGCGATAAACCTCGCGAAAAGAAGAGTGGTCGTGATCCATTGCCTGCCTTCCGTTGCTGAGTTTATGTCCGCAGGATGGGAAATCTTTCGCACCACCCCTCGTGACGCGGGGGTTCGGCTCAACCTATGCGCTGAGTATGCTGTGGGGGTGTCAGAGATTCACGGCCTTGAGCCACATCGTGTGACGTTTTCGGCCCACCTCAATCGATTGCGGGCCGGCGTGCTCGGCGCCAACGATGGAATCGTCTCGGTTGCTGCCCTTGTCATCGGTGTGGCCGCGGCGACCCAGGACATTAGCGCCATCCTCATCGCTGGCACTGCGGGTGTCATCGCAGGCTCACTCTCGATGGCAATTGGCGAATACGTGTCGGTCAGCTCGCAGCGGGACAGCGAAGCTGCTCTCATCGCGCGCGAGCGCCAAGAACTGATCGACCAGCCGGAGGCTGAGCTTCAGGAGCTGGCCGATATTTATGAAGCAAAAGGCCTGAGCAAGAAGACCGCTCAGCTTGTCGCGCAGGAGCTCACGGACCACGATGCGTTCCGTGCCCACCTGGACGCTGAGTTGGGCATTGACGAACGCCAACTCACGAATCCGTGGCATGCTGCGTGGTCCTCCGCACTGTCCTTCCTCGCTGGAGCGGCTCTCCCCCTCCTCGCCATCGGGTTGACGCCCAGCGATTGGCGAATAGGCGTGACTTTTCTCGCATCGCTCGTGGCTCTTGCCATTACCGGTGGAGCCGGGGCATATCTGGGCAACAGCACCGTGCTCCGGCCCGTGCTCCGTGTGACACTCGGCGGTGGACTCGCGCTCGCCCTGACGTGGGGAATTGGCCACCTGCTGGGCACGGGCGTAGCACTGTAGTCACACCGGCCGGCGCTGGCAAAAGATTTGGCGGTACCGGTGGGATTTGAACCCACGGTGGACTTTCACCCACACAACTTTTCGAGAGTTGCACCTTCGGCCGCTCGGACACGGTACCGCCTACGAGTGTATACCGGGCCCTGTCTCTGATTTCACCCCACCTTCCAAAGCCTCTGCCTCCCAGTCGGTGCTGAGCCCTACGCTGGTGACATGTCCAAATCTGCTCCCGCGTATCGCTGCGATGACTGTGGGTGGACGACGCTCAAGTGGGTTGGCCGCTGCGGGGAATGTCAGGCGTGGGGCACAGTCACCGAGACCGGAGCTCCCACCACCGCGTCGAAGCAGGTCAAGGCCGTTATCCCCCTGGGGGATAGGGCCGCTAAGCCAATTACTGAACACTCGGGCGTTGAAAGTGGTCATCACCCCACCGGCGTGGGTGAGTTCGACCGGGTGCTCGGCGGAGGGATTGTGCCCGGTGCCGTGATCCTTCTCTCTGGCGAGCCAGGTGTGGGTAAATCCACGTTGCTACTCGACGTCGCCGCTCATGCTGCTAGGGGTGGCCGAAGGGTGCTCTACGTCAGCGCTGAGGAATCCGCGGGGCAGGTCTACTTGAGAGCATCCAGAACCGGTGGCCTCAACGACAATCTTTTCCTGGCAAATGACACCGACCTGGGGTCGGTGCTCGGCCACGTTGAGTCACTGAATCCCGACCTACTCATTGTTGACTCGGTGCAAACAGTGTCCTCAGGAGCTCTCGAAGGTTCTGCCGGTGGCGTTGCCCAAGTCCGCGAGGTAGCGGCGACCCTGATTAGGGTCGCCAAAGACACCGCAATGCCCATCATTCTCGTTGGCCACGTCACCAAAGATGGCCAGGTCGCAGGACCACGAACACTTGAGCACTTAGTCGATGTGGTCTGCCAGTTTGAGGGCGATCGGCAAACTTCTCTGCGATTCATCCGCGCCCACAAAAACCGCTTCGGTCCCACCGACGAGGTCGGATGTTTTGAAATGAGTGGGTCTGGAATCGTTGAGGTCCCCGACCCCAGCAGCCTGTTTCGCTCTGGAACCGGGACACCGGTCAGTGGAACATGCATCACGATCGCGCTCGAAGGTCGGCGGGCTTTGCCCGTGGAGATTCAAGCCCTGGTGGTGCCAAGCTCCGCACCGCAACCTCGCCGTGTTGTCAACGGAGTGGAGTCCTCGCGCGTTGCCATGCTTCTTGCCGTTTTGGAGAGAAGAGCTGGCATCGCACTGTCGCAGGCTGATGTGTATGTCTCGACCGTAGGAGGTATCCGCATCACGGAGCCCGGCGCGGACTTGGCGATTGCCCTGGCCGTTGCCAGCGCCGCGAAAGACACCCCCCTCTCCCCCACGACGGTCGCGATTGGAGAAATCAGCCTTGCTGGCGAGATTCGCCAGGTAACCCAGGCGGCCCAGAGGGCCTCAGAAGCGTCCCGGCTTGGATTCGATGTGGTGCTGGACCAATCTCATGCGAGCATCGCTGAAGCCATTCGCCGAGCGTTTGCCGAAAGTCCGGCCAAGAAGACCGCTCCGACGTTCTAGTTCAGAAGGAACTGGCGCGTTTCAGCAGATTCCAGGTCGCCCAGGAACACCCTCAGGTGATAACTCGCGCCACCACCGGGCATTACAGGGCGCGGGTCAGTCGCGGCGCACGCATCCACGCTGGATCGAGTTCGATCCCACGGAATGCTGACCGTCTCTTGCTCGCTACCGGCCATCAAAGTAATTTCGAGCGGCACCGACCCGGTTTGACAGTGACTGGAGCTCCAAATCAAATCTGGCCCCGAACTGATTTCGTAGCGCTGAACGTCTGTCCCCACGTCCACGATGCAGTCCACTGTGGAAATGTTCCGAATTCCCATCCACAGTTGAGGGTTCACTCCGCTGTCATAGCTGGTCTGATCGGTTCTCGCCACCAATTCGATTTGGCTCGGAAGGCAGTTGCCGATTGTCGGCTCCTCGGTCATCGCCTCTGTCTCTTCTTGGGTTGGCGCTGAGTCCACACCAAACCCGGGCCTCACGATAATCAGCACAATGACGGCGATCACGGCCAACAGTCCGCCGAAGACCACAATCCGACGGCGCCAATAGACCGAGGCGGGAAGTCGTCGTTGGGGTTGAGACATAGCCCTAGGTTACGACTGGGGGCGAAATTTTCGGGTGTTCGACCCGGCGAGCCCCCTGAGAACTCGCTTAGACGCTGAGCGTCTTCACCATACGCGAATTTCCGAGCGTGTTGGGCTTAACCCTTGCCAAATCAAGGAAGTCCGCAATGCCCTCGTCGGGCGATCGCACCAGTTCCACATAAACAGCGGCATCAACAAGGCTGTCGTCGTGGTGGGTGAAGCCGTTGCTTTCAAAGAATTCCTCCTCGAAAGTCAGGCAAAACAGGCGGCGAAGCCCTAGCTCGCGCGCATGAACTTCCAGGGCCCCAAGCAACGCTCGCCCGATCCCTTGCTGCTGGTAAGCCGGCGCCACGGTGAGGGTTCTAATCTCCCCAAGATCTTCCCAAAAGACGTGTAACGCCCCACAGCCGATGACTTCTCCATCACTGGTGACCGCAACAACAAATTCTTGGACGGACTCAAAGAGCACCACAAGATCTTTTCCCAGCAAAACACGCTGCTCCACAAGAGGCGTTACCAGGGACAAAATCGCCCTGACGTCCGAAGTCCGGGCAGGTCGAACCTCCCAAGCCATCGTCTGCGCAGGATTCACCAGGCCAGCGTAGCGCCTAGCTTTCGAGGGCGCCGGCTTCTACCGGTTTCACGTCTCTAGTGGTCGCCACGAAGGTGAACTCGCCATCGACGAAGTCGACGTCGACCTGTTGTCCAGGAGAGAGCTCGCCCTGCAGGATGCGCTCGGACAGCGGGTCCTCGACATTCTGCTGAACAGCACGACGCAGTGGTCGCGCTCCCATCGTGGGATCCCATCCGAGGCGAATGAGCTCCTTCCTGGCGCTCTCCGAGACAGACATAGTCATGTCGCGATCGAGCAGACGGTCGCCCAGGCGCTTGATGAAGAGGTGCACAATCTGCATGAGCTCTTCCTCGTTGAGCTGCGGGAACACAATCGTCTCGTCGACACGGTTCAGGAACTCGGGCTTGAAGTTCTTCTTCAGCTCCTCAACAACCTTCGCCCTCATCGATTGGTAACTGGCCTCGGTGTTGCCCTCGAGGGTGAACCCGACCGGCCCACCAGTGATGTCCTTGGTGCCGAGGTTGGTCGTCATGATGATGACGGTGTTCTTGAAGTCCACCACACGACCTTGACCATCGGTCAAGCGGCCCTCTTCGAGCACCTGAAGCAGAGAGTTGAAGATATCGGGGTGGGCCTTTTCGATTTCATCGAACAGGACCACGCTGAATGGCTTGCGGCGCACCTTCTCGGTGAGCTGGCCACCATCTTCGAATCCAACGAATCCTGGAGGGGCACCAAACAGGCGCGAGACCGTGTGCTTCTCGCCAAACTCGGACATGTCCAGGGCAATCAGCGCGTCCTCGTCGTCGAAGAGGAACTCGGCCAGTGCTTTTGCCAGCTCCGTCTTTCCCACACCGGTAGGACCAGCGAAGATGAAGGAACCGCTCGGACGCTTGGGGTCTTTCAAACCCGCGCGGGTGCGTCGGATGGTCTTGGAGAGCACCGAAATCGCCTGCTCCTGACCGATGACCCGCTGGTGAAGAGCCTTCTCCATGAACATGAGGCGGGCTGTCTCTTCTTCCGTCAGCTTGAACACAGGGATACCCGTCGCAGCAGCAAGAACCTCTGCAATGATTCCCTCGTCAACGACCCCGGTACCACCGGCTTCGCCGCTTCGCCACTTCTTCTCCAACTGGAGACGCTCGCCAAGGAGAGTCTTCTCCTCGTCGCGCAGCGACGCTGCTTTCTCAAAATCTTGTCCTTCGATGGCCGCTTCCTTACGGGTGCGGACATCGGCGATCTTCTCGTCGAACTCGCGCAACTCTGGCGGGCTGGAGAGAATCGACAGCCGCAGGCGTGCGCCTGCTTCATCGATCAGGTCAATTGCCTTGTCTGGCAAGAAACGGTCCTGGACATAACGGTCGGAGAGGTTCACAGCCGCTTCGATTGCGCCATCCGTGATGGAAACGCGGTGGAAGGACTCATACTTGTCCCGCAGGCCCTTCAAAATGTTGATTGTGTGGGCTGGGCTTGGCTGGTTAACCTGCACCGACTGGAAGCGGCGCTCAAGAGCCGCATCCTTCTCAAAGTGCTTGCGGTATTCGTCAAGGGTTGTCGCGCCAATGGTCTGAAGTTCGCCTCTAGCAAGAAGCGGCTTCAAAATGCTCGCAGCGTCGATGGCGCCCTCGGCAGCACCGGCGCCCACAAGGGTGTGGATTTCATCGATGAACACGATGATGTCGCCTCTGGTGCGAATCTCTTTGGTGACCTTCTTCAAACGCTCTTCAAAGTCTCCGCGGTAACGGCTACCCGCAATCAAGGACCCCAAATCCAGCGAGTACAGCTGCTTGTCGCGGAGCGTTTCTGGAACATCGCCCTTAACAATGGCCTGGGCCAAACCTTCGACAACCGCGGTCTTACCCACACCTGGTTCACCAACCAACACGGGGTTGTTCTTGGAGCGGCGAGAAAGAATCTGCATGACCCGCTCCATTTCGCGCTCGCGCCCGATCACGGGGTCGAGCTTGCCTTCACGAGCTGCCTGGGTGAGGTTGCGTCCAAACTGATCGAGAACCTGGGAGCCCTTGTCGCCACCGGTGGTTTCGGATCCGCCCACCGAAACAGGGTCTTTGCCCTGGTACCCGGAGAGCAACTGGATGACCTGCTGGCGGACGCGGTTGAGGTCAGCTCCCAACTTCACCAAAACCTGAGCGGCAACGCCTTCGCCCTCGCGAATGAGGCCGAGCAGGATGTGCTCGGTGCCAATGTAGTTGTGCCCCAATTGGAGCGCTTCGCGCAGACTCAGCTCAAGAACCTTCTTGGCCCTCGGGGTGAAAGGAATGTGTCCGGTGGGAGCCTGCTGGCCCTGTCCAATAATCTCCTGGACCTGCTCGCGGACAGCCTCCAGTGAAATCTCGAGTGACTCCAACGCCTTCGCAGCAACGCCCTCACCCTCGTGGATGAGTCCCAGGAGGATGTGCTCGGTGCCGATGTAGTTGTGGTTGAGCATCTTGGCTTCTTCTTGTGCCAAAACAACGACTCGGCGCGCCCGGTCGGTAAACCGCTCAAACATGTGTCCAGCTCCTCTATGACGTTCGAGCCCAGTTCTGTGCTCGTACTTGAAGAGTAAAGGGTCACCACTGCCCGTGGGGCTGTGTTCGCCCCCAGCGTGAGGGCTAGGACCCTCCGCCACCGCTTCTTCGGCAGATACCCGGTTTCTGGTCTTACACTTCCCTGAGGATGGAAAAACAACAGCCCAAGAAGTCGGCACTACCCCCCGCTCGCCTGGGACTGTTGGTTATCGTCCTTGGGGTCGCCATCTATGGCGCTCTGAGTCTGTGGAATTAGCTGGAGGGCGACCATGATTGAGAACTTTTGGGCCAACGCACTGTTCTCGGTAACCCCCACGATCCTCATGGGCATTCTTTTCTGGTTTGTGATGCGCTCGATTCTTCGCGCCGATCGCACCGAACGTGACTCCTACGCCGCTATTGAGCGCGAAGAGCGCCTCAAACGGGGACTCCCCGTCGACGACTAGGTCTATTTGACCAACGGGAACAACACGGTCTCCCGAATGCCCAGGCCAGTGACAGCCATCAGCAAGCGGTCGATTCCCATTCCCATGCCACCAGTCGGTGGCATGCCGTGCTCGAGAGCGCGAAGGAAATCCTCGTCGACCCTCATGGCTTCGTCGTCACCCTTGGCGCCAAGAGCAGCCTGCGCAACAAACCGCTCGCGCTGGACCACTGGATCTACCAGCTCCGAATACCCAGTGGCCAGCTCGAAGCCTCGAACATAGAGGTCCCACTTCTCCACAACGCCTGGGATACTCCGGTGCTCGCGCACCAGCGGTGAGGTGTCAACGGGGTAGTCCATGACAAAGGTCGGAGCCGTCAGGGATCCAATGACGAAGTGCTCCCACAGTTCTTCCACAAGCTTCCCGTGAGTGGGCTGCGCCACCTCAATCTCGAGCTTGCCCGCCATGGCCATCAGCGTCTCGAGATCAGTCTGGGGGGTAATCTTCGTTCCGCTAGCGTCACTCAGGCTGTCATAGACCGAGATTCGATCCCATGTTCCACCGAGGTCATACTCCGTCCCATCGGCCCAGGTAACGGTGTGGCTGCCAGAAATTGCGACGGCCGCGTTTTGCACAAGCTCCTGGGTCAGGTCGGCCATCTGGTTGTAGTCGCCATACGCCTGGTACGCCTCGAGCATCGCGAACTCAGGGCTGTGGGTGGAGTCAGCGCCCTCATTGCGGAAGTTCCTGTTGATTTCAAAGACTCTCTCGATCCCGCCCACGACAGCGCGTTTCAAGAAGAGCTCCGGAGCAATGCGCAAGAACAGTTCAGTGCTAAACGCGTTCGACTGGGTCTTGAACGGCCTGGCTGTTGCCCCTCCGTGGAGGGTCTGCAGCATCGGCGTCTCCACCTCTAGATACCCGTGGGAAGCAAAGGTGGCTCGCAAGGACTGGTTGATCAGCGCCCTCTGACGGACAGTCACCCGGGCTTGGTCGCGCACGATCAGGTCGAGATAGCGCTGGCGGACTCGAGTCTCTTCGTTGAGCTCGCTGTGCAAGTTAGGCAAAGGCATCAATGCTTTTGCGGCAATTGCCCACGAGGTGACCATCACAGAGAGTTCTCCACGCTTAGACGCGATTACCTCCCCTTCAACGAAAACATGGTCGCCCAGATCAACGAGATCCTTCAAACGCTCAAACGAGTCTTCGCCGATGTCACCAAAGGACACCATCGCCTGCAAGCGCTCACCGGAGCCTTCTTGAAGCGACAAAAAAGCCAGCTTGCCCGTGACTCTCATATGCACCACGCGTCCGGCAACACCCACTCGCACGCCGGTGGATTCCTCTGGCGCCAGCTCGGGGAACGAGGCGCGAACCTCGGAGATGGTCGTCGTGATGGCAACCCCCACCGGATAGGGCTCAATGCCCTCAGCCAGCATCCGCTCACGCTTAGCGAGCCGAACAGCATGCTGTTCGGCGATGTCCTCAGAAGACTCAGCGGTCTCGTCGTGGTCGCTCATTCGGTGGTCTTCATTCTGATTGGCAAGTCGTCTCGCCTAGCCTACTGAGGAAAGTGCAGGCGCCGATTGTCTATCAATCGGGTGTTCCCAACACGGGCAGCCAGAATCAACGTTGCCTCGGATGCAAGCGAGCCTTCATCAAGCTCCCGATAAGTGGTGGAATCGACGCCTGCGACATAGTCGATGACCACGCCAGGTGCCGCCTCAAGTCCCTGGCGCACGACAGCCAGCGCTGCTTCGAGCGTGGGCGCCGCCTCCGCTTCGTCCAGCGCCAAGGGAATTGCCCGAGCGCGGGTCCGTTCGTCATCGCTGAGGTAGGCATTTCTGCTGGAGAGTGCCAATCCATCCGGAGCGCGGACCGTGTCAATCGGGACGATCGTGATGGGTAGACCCACCTGTCGCACCATGGACTCCACCAGAAAAAGCTGTTGCGCATCTTTGCGTCCAAAGAGGGCGACGTCAGGACTGACAATGGCAAAGAGTCGCTTCACCACCGTCAAGACACCATCGAAGTGCCCGGGTCGTGACGCCCCCTCGAAGGTCTCTCCTACAGGCCCTGCCGAGACAGTCGTTTCTTGTCCCCCGGGATAGACCTCATCGACACCGGGCAGAAAGAGCACATCCGCGAGGCTCTCATCCAGAAACGCCTGATCAGCCTCGTGGTCGCGGGGGTAGGAGTCGAAATCTTCGCCTTTGCCAAACTGCAGTGGGTTCACAAAAATGCTCACCACCACCCGATCCGCTAGTTCGGACGCCTTATCAATGAGGGCACCATGGCCCTCATGAAGGGAACCCATGGTGGGAACAAGCGCAACGCTCAGGCCCTCAGCCTTCCAGCCTGCGACCATGTCGCTCATCTGAGCTGCCGAGGTGACAACCACCACTGCGCTCACCCTCGTGCCCCCGCGTCCTCGTTGTTACCAGCGACCTCCCGCAAGGCGTTGTCCACGCTAGAGCGCACCAGGGTGGAGAGGACCACGCCAGGATTCGGAATTCCAGCGCTGCGCAACTGAGACGCCGCCTCATAAATCGTCGTCGCGGAGAAGCTCGTGGCCAAAGCAATGGCGCTTGCCACGTGCTCCCGGAGTGACTCTGCAATCACGAGTGGCTCCATGCCCATTTCCACGGCCAGGGCCTCCGCAATAGGTGTCGCCACCGCGGGCGCGCTCACCACACACCAGGCTTCTCGCATGCGCACGAGATCAACGCTGGTCCCCGTGAACTCCATCAGCGGATGAAGCGTGATCGGAATTGCGCCTGAATCGCGGGCTGGCACCAAAACACCAAGGTCGTGCCGGATGGAGGTGTGGGCAACAATCTGGCCCGACTGCCACCGCCCAGTTTCAGCAACTCCAGAAACGAACCCCTCCAGGTCGCTATCGGGGAGAGCAAGAACCACCAGTTCACTGCGCTCGATGATCTCGGGGACATCAAGGAAGGTTATTCCTGGCACGACGCTCGTCACTCGCTCGAAGTCTCCATCGGAAGGTTTGCTCATGCCAACGAGGTGATGCCCGGCACCCGCTAATGCCGCTGCGAGCACGGGTCCCACACGGCCGGCACCGATAATGCCAACGCCTAAGCGGGTGGGATCCATCACGACGTTCCTCGCTTAACCGCTCGACGCTTTCTGCCGGACTGGGGCTTAGCAATCGCCTTGATGATGCCCCTCTGGACCTCGAGCCACCAGCCTTCGAGAGCAACCCTATCGAGGGCTGGAACTCGGGTGGAGACCGGGCCCTCCACGCCCTGGAGCGCAAAGAGACCAAGACCCAGAGCCTGATGCCACGGGCCCACAGAAATACTCGAGCTCTGAACCCGGGCAAGGGGCATAATCGAGAGCTTCCGAATCCAGCTTCCCGTGCGTAAGAGAATCACGTCAGAGAGCAAAGCCCCGCCGTTGACCCGGTAACTCAAAGGAATTCGAAAACGAGCCCGCTCAGGGGAGCCAATAGACACCGAGATGCTGGGGTTGGCAGAAATCCACTGGGCGTGCGTGTTCTGAAGGCTGGAGATCAGCACTTCCCGCTCCTCATCACCAGCGAGGTGTGGGATGCATTTCGCGACCACACGCATGACCTCAGGGAGTGTGGCCACCGGCAAAAGGATGGTGTGTGAGGGCGCTTTGGAGACCTGTGTCCCAGGGGTTGAGGCGAGGTTTGCTTCAAGGCGCCACCAACCAAGCGCCCTCCACGGCCACGGCTGGCTCAGCTGAAGCGCGTGGATTCGAGCTGGCGGGATGGTCTCCACGCTTGTCGCGAGTAGCCCCAGTGAAACGCGGATGTCGTCGTCCACGGTTTCGACAACGAAGCTGCCCACGCGAAAGAATCGATCCGCCAGATAGGCGACATAAACGATGAGGATGACGACCACGCTCAACCACGTGACCAGCTCACCCGAGCGAATAGACGCTGTGGAGGCGGCTAAAAGGCCCAGGATAAAGATGATGCTCTCCACGCTCACCATGAGCGAGGCGAGATAACGAAACAGCGGGACCTCAACCTCTCGGGCGACGGGGCCTGCCCCCTCACCAGCGTCCCTGACCTCCGCCGACGAGGGCTCCATGATTTCCCGCCGGACCTGATCCGCTGTCGCCTTCGGGAGATAGGCAAGGACAAGACTGGCATCGTTCCCTGCTGCTTGAATGTCGAGCTTCGCAAGCCCAAGCACCCTGGGGATAAGGGGCCGGCGAACACCGACAGCATTAATACGATCCAGGCGCAGCCGCCTCGATGAACGAAAGAGGACACCCTTCTTAACCTCGATGGCATCCTCACCCATGCGCACCGCGTGGAGCCGCCACTGCAACCAGATCACGCCGATTCCGAGAATCGCGAGAGCTGCGACCACACCCCAAAAGGACACTGCCCACTGCAGCAATCGAGCCAGCGAATCAGCCTCGGCAACGTCGTCCGGGTCAACTTTTGCGATGTCGAGCAGGAAACCGAAAAATAATGCCTCCCAGGTCGCTGCGAGGAAGAACCCCACGATGCCAGCAACGGCAAGGCCCCCCTGCAGCACAGGGGTGAGCGGGTGCAAGCGATACCAACGCCCGTCGCGCAACTCGGCCGCATGGCGCAACGTGGGGGTAGCCACTACTAGAGACCAGCCCGCCTGGACTCGGCAACAGCAATCAAGTGATCACGGAGTTCCTCGGCTTCGGCAATCGGTAATCCCGGGATAGTCACGCCGCTGGATGCGGCTGCCGTGACCACTCGCAGTTCCGAAAGGCCAAGAAGCCTGGTGAGTGGGCCTCGCGATATGTCAACAAGTTGAAGGCGACCGTAGGGCGCCGCCACTTGCCTCTTGAACAGAATCCCCCGCCGAAGAACGACATCGTCATCCCGCAGACCATAACCGATTGACTTCACCCGACGCGGCACGAACGCAAGCGTGACCAGTGCAACCGCGCCCACAAGAGCCAAGGGGTACCACGAAAACCGCTCCACGTCGCGGTCATCGACCCAGAGAGGCAACGTGGCAACAAACAGCGGGCCTGCGAGAAGGCCAAGAGTCTCGATGAGAGCCACCAACACAAATCTCGGGCTCACGGGCTTCCAGTCGATGGTGCCACCAGACGTCATGCGATTTCCCCTCCGGGTGCTTCCAGCACCGATTCCCCCGTCGAATCAGGTGGCAGTGTGCACCACCGCTCAGCCACCAATCCACTACCCATCAACAGTATGGCCCCCAGAAGCGCCCCAGCACTTGCCCACAACGTCTCATCGACCACCACAGGCCTTGTAAGAAAAAACGCTCCCACGCCGACCGCCGCCCCCAAGAACAGTGACCCAGCAACGGTGGTCGATTTGGCAAGAAGGACAACCCTTGTTGCATAGAACGGGTCAAGAAGCTCCCGCTTGGAGGCTGAATACAATCGCTGGCGAATTGGCCAGGCAATGGCGAGTACCAGTCCCCCCAGAAGCGCAAGCCCCAGACCCCAAGACCACGGAGGAACAATCACCGGCTCGCCGAGCGCGCTCAGGATGCCCTCGAGAGCCCAGGCCATAACACCGCCGATGATCGACAGGATCACCATCGTCACAGGCCTGGTGTGAGTCACGGGGTATCCGGAGCTAGGCCGCCAAGAAGCGTGGCCACGGGCCCACGCCCTGGCAAAACCGCTTCGGGGTCCACCTCGTTCCAGGGCTCCAACACAAAGCGCCTCTCGTGAGCCCGAGGGTGCGGAACACTCAGGTGGTCACTCTCACTCACAAGATCGCCATAGGTGATGAGGTCGAGATCGAGGGTGCGATTGGCGTAACGCTGGTCACCGCGCGTTCGGCCGTGAGCTTGTTCAATACCCTGGAGGAGCGCCAGTGTCCGCTCTGCTGACCATGCTGAGTCCAAGAGAATCACCTGGTTGAGATAGCGAGGTGCCTCTGGGTCCGCGCCGTCTATGCCAAGGGCCATGGTTTCGACAAGGCTCGAAGCGGAACGAACCATGAAGCCCTCGGTAGCCCGAATATCCGCAAGCGCTCTGTGAGCTACGTCTTCCCGGTCGCCAAGATTTGATCCCAGTGCGACCACGCACGATGTCCAGCCATCGGTCATGACATCACCTCGGATCTCTCTCGATACAGCGTGACGGAAACCCCAGCCACGGACACGGGCATGGGCGCCGAGGGCTTATGAATCGTCACACGGGCAGCGCGGGCCTGCTCAAACGCAAAAATAGCCCGAAGCACCCTCATTGCCACAGCTTCCAGAAGATTCAGGGGATCACCCGCCACTGCGTCGTGAACCGCCGAGGCTAAAGCACCGTAATCCAGGGTGTCAGTCAAGGCATCCGACTTGGCCGCCACCGTGGCGTCCACCTCAACATCGATGTCAACGACAAAAAGCTGGCCATCGACCCGTTCGTGCTCAAAGACCCCGTGATGGGCAAAGACCTCAATGCCACTGAGGTGAATGGTGTCATTCACTGCGTGCCCCCTTTTGCTAAAGCCTGCCAGACATCCAGAGCCCGCGAATGAATAAGAGGCTCGTGCACCCGGAGACCCCACACGCCCTGTCCGGCGAGAAGTGCCCCCAGGACGGCTGAGGGCTCATCGCGCTCTGGCATCTCGTGGCCCTCGGGGAGCAACTCACCCAAGAACCTCTTACGCGATGCGCCCACGAGCACGCGGTGTCCCATCGAGGTCACTTCATCAATCCGAGATAGCAACGCCCAGTTATGAGCGGGCGTTTTCGCAAACCCCAGACCCGGGTCGAGAATGATGCGATCAGCGCTGATGCCTGCCTCGATCGCCAAGTCGACTCGTTCTTGGAGTTCCTTCCTCACATCGCTCGCAACGTCGTCATAACGGGCCAGCTCATCCATGACAGCGCTCTGACCGCGCCAGTGCATGATCACGTAGTCGACCCCCGACTCCGCCACGAGCGAGAACATCTCGGGGTCCGCACGCCCGCCCGACACGTCGTTCACGATCGTGGCGCCAGCCGCGATCGCCGCTCCCGCAGTCGAGGCATTCATCGTGTCAATGCTTGCGACATAACCACGCGTCGTGAGCGCTTCAATGACCGGGATAACGCGCTCTTGTTCCACCTCTGGGGCGACTCGCTGTGCTCCAGGCCTTGTGGACTCGCCGCCCACGTCGATTACCCCGGCGCCGTGTTCGGCGAGCAACGCTGCATGAGCTATCGCCAGTTCGAGCGATAAAAACTGACCGGCATCGCTGAAAGAATCTGGGGTGACGTTGAGTACCCCCCACAGCACCGGCCGGGACGCGTTCACGCCCAGTCTTCTCCTCCAGCGAGCATCAGTGCCTCGTGCCGGGGGGAGCCCTCGGCAAGAGTGCCCTGCGCCGCGACGGTAACCGTGGTGAGTTTCTGCTTGGGTCCTCTGTAGGCGACACAACCGTGGACTGCTGAAATCAGTGCAAGCGCGCCCGATGCCACACCGGAGGACACCAATGCGCTCACGATCATTTCGCCTACCCGCTCCTGAAGCTGGGGCCTACGCGAGACGACCTCGACGAGTGACACAAGTGTTCCCAGGCCCAGAATGCGATCACCTGGCGCGTAGACAACGCTGACGACGCCCTCGAAGGGCAGAAGGTGGTGTTCGCACAGGGAATGAAAGCTGATATCCCGCATCGCAACGAGCTCTCCGCGCTCGTCGACATCGGCAGCGACCGGCCTCGCGTCCCTGAGAAGCTGAACGGGGTCAACACCCACACCCGAGTAAAGATCTGCAAAGAGCTCTGCGACCCGCTCAGGGGTATTCAGAAGCCCCTCGCGCTGGGGATCTTCCCCGACGGCAATCAGGATGTCGTGAACAGCCCGCTTGAGCGCTTCGCTATCCACGGTCACCGTCGGTGGCCTCACGCCTCATCGCTCTAGGCTTCGCCTGGTCGGTGCGGCTCACTGGCTTCTTACCCGCAGCGCGGGTGGACGGGGATTTCTTGGCAGGAACGGCGACTGGGCCCTTGGTCGACACGGGACGCTTGGTGCTGGAGAGCCATTGAGGGCGCTCGGGCAGCTTCTTGACGTTCCGGAAAATCTCAGCCAACTGGTTGTGATCGAGGGTTTCTTTCTCGAGCAGCTCGGTCGCCAGTTGATCAAGAATGGCGCGGTTGGAATTCAAGACCTTCCAGGCCTCCGTGTGGGCCTGATCGATCAGCCGACGAACCTCCTCATCGACGCTTTGTGCAACAGCATCGGAATAGTCCCTCTGATGGCCCATGTCTCGCCCCAGGAAAACCTCACCGCTGGCTTGTCCTAACTTCACAGCACCAAGCCCGGCACTCATGCCGTACTCGGTGACCATGCGCCTGGCAATAGAAGTGGCCTTCTCGATGTCGTTCGACGCACCTGTGGTCGGATCGTGGAACACGATTTCCTCGGCAACTCGGCCGCCCATTGCGTACGTGAGCTGGTCGAGGAGCTCGTTACGAGTGACCGAATACTTGTCATCCAGTGGCAAGACCATCGTGTATCCCAGTGCCCGCCCGCGGGGCAGAATGGTGACCTTCGTCACCGGGTCAGTGTTGCGCATGGCAGCAGCTGCCAGAGCGTGCCCGCCCTCGTGATAAGCCGTAATCAGTTTCTCTTTGTCGCTCATCATCCGGCTACGACGCTGCGGCCCAGCCATTACGCGATCAACAGCCTCATCGAGGGTCTCGTTGGTGATGGTCTTTTTATTAGCTCGAGCGGTCAGCAGGGCGGCCTCGTTGAGCACATTGGCTAAGTCGGCGCCGGTGAAACCAGGGGTTTTTCGCGCCATTACCGCCAAGTCGACGCCCTTGGCCATCGGCTTGCCCTTGGAGTGAACCTCAAGAATTTTCTGGCGACCCTTCATATCTGGGGCATCGACCTGAATTTGACGGTCGAAACGCCCCGGACGCAGCAGGGCTGGGTCCAAAATATCGGGCCGGTTTGTCGCAGCAATCAGAATGACGTTGGTTTTGGGATCAAAACCATCCATTTCCACGAGCAACTGGTTCAAGGTCTGTTCGCGCTCGTCGTGACCACCGCCCATTCCAGCCCCACGGTGTCGACCTACAGCATCGATTTCGTCAACGAAGATGATGGCCGGCGCGTTCTCCTTGGCCTCTTTGAACAAGTCGCGAACACGAGAGGCCCCAACACCAACAAACATTTCTACGAAGTCAGACCCAGAGATGGAATAGAAGGGCACGTTGGCTTCTCCAGCAACTGCCCTGGCGAGGAGGGTCTTGCCCGTTCCGGGAGGCCCATAGAGCAAGACACCCTTGGGAATTTTTGCCCCCACCTTCAAGAACTTTTCGGAGTCCTTCAGGAACTCCTTAATCTCGTGGAGTTCCTCGATGGCTTCATCAGCGCCAGCAACGTCCTCAAACGTGACCGCCGAGGTCTCCTTGGAGACCAACTTTGCCCGTGACTTTCCAAACTGCATGATGCGCGAACCGCCACCCTGCATCGAGCTCAACAGGAACCAGAAAATCAAACCAATCAGCACAAACGGAAGGAGTAGGCCAAGGAGACTGACGAACCAGTTGGTCTTGGGAACCTCGTCGGTGAACTCGGCAACGTCCGAGTTGGTGACCGCGTCCACTATTTCTTCACCACGGGGGCCCACATAAAAGAACTGAACCTGCGTGCCAAGCCCATCGACACTGCTGGTCAATTCCAAATCAACACGCTGCTCGCCATCAATGATGGTGGCGCTTCGCACTTGGTTATCGCGAAGCAGCCCAAGACCCTCCTGGGTCGACACCTGACGGAAGCCCCCAGCAGTCAATAACGAGACACCAATGACAACTACGAGAGCGCCCACCACGACATAGGGCAGAGGGCCTTTGATGAGCGACTTAAACGTCGGTTTTGTCCGAGCCATACCTGCCTGCGGTACCTTTCCCCATCAAAGTTGTCACTAGCGACTACCCACCAGGCTAGCGTGCTGGGCTGACGCCCGGGCAAGTGTTCGCCCGGGGCACAGACCCCTACTTGCTATAGACGGAGGGCTTCAAAACGCCGACTCCGCGAAGGTTTCTGTACGACTCGGCATAGTCCAAGCCAAACCCCACGACGAAATCGTTCGCGATATCAAAACCGAGGTAGTCGACTGCCACATCGACCTTCATCGCATCGGGCTTGCGCAGTAGGGCTGCCACCTTGATCGTTGCTGCCTGACGACTGGAGAAGTTTTCCAAGAGCCAGGAGAGCGTAAGGCCCGAATCGACAATGTCTTCGACGATGATGACGTCGCGGCCCTCTAACGAGATGTCAAGGTCCTTCACAATTCTGACGACACCACTGGATTGGGTGGAATGCCCGTAGCTGGAGACCGCCATCCAATCCATCTCGATCGGAATGTGGAGCTCTCTTGCTAGATCTGCCATCACCATCACGGCACCCTTCAGCACCCCAATCAGAAGGGGCGTGGAGTGGGGGAAGTCTTTCTCGATTCCCCGGGCGATACGGGCAATGCCCTCGGCAATCTGTTCGGGGGTAAGCACCACCGATTCAATGTCATCCGCGACGTCGCTAAATTCCATGGCCCGTTTCTCCCCTTGGTCTAGGACACAATTCTTACGTGAATAGCGGCGCCCTCGCGACCAACACGGGCGCCCCCAACAGAAACCTCGGATTGGCCCTTCCAGTCGGTAATCAGGGCAGAAACCTCACGAACATGCTGATAGCTAGGGCCTGGAGCACCGGCGCTGATGATCAGCTGGCGAAGCGCCCTCGAACGCAAGGCTTCGGGCTGGTTGGCAAGCGCCGCTACTTCCACACTCCAGTGACCCGGAGCGTGTTCCTGTGAGCAGCTCACAAATAATGACTGTGCAAGATCATCGAGAACCGCGGAGTCGTTGCGGAAAAGTTCAGCACTTCGGGCCAGCGCCCCAGTAACTCCAGGGCCGAGAGTTTTCTCCATCAGCGGTAAGACTTCTCTCCGAACTCTCACGCGTGTGAAGCGCGGGTCAGAGTTATGAGGGTCTTCCCACCATTGCTCCCCAGCATCGGTTAGCGCGCTGCGCAACAGCTCTCGTCGCAACCCCAAGAGTGGGCGGTGATAGACGCCATCGGTCTTGGCCATTCCTTTGAGGCTTGCGGGGCCACTCCCGCGGGCCAGCCCCAGCAACACTGTCTCCGCCTGATCGTCTTCGGTGTGAGCAAGCAGCAGACCCAGCGCACCTGTTTCCTTGAGCGCTTCACTAAAGGCCCCATAGCGGGCTTGTCGTGCGGCATCTTCAGGCCCTTCGCCACTGCCCACCTGCACAACCTTGGTCAAAACAGGGGATAGTCCCCAGCCTGTGGCGCTGCGAGCCGCTCTCGTTGTGACTTCTGCAGAATCCGCCTGGAGTTGGTGATCAACGATGACGGCGCCAACCTGAAGGCCTAGTTTTGGAAGCTCAAGCGCTGCCGCCCACGCAAGAGCCAGCGAATCCCCCCCGCCACTGAGGGCAACGAGATAGAGACCCTCTGATGGCTTATCGAGTGATTGTGCCCATTCCCGAACAGCTCGCCTGGTGTCGGCCATGGCCGGGGATAACCGTGGCCGCCTCTCAGAAGTGCCGTGCT
>CAZQIH010000005.1:3240-20045 GCA_964593715.1 uncultured Microbacteriaceae bacterium | reverse complement strand
GGCGCCTTGGGTGACTGGGGCGGTCATCGTAGAGAAACGTTGTGGATGGCGGGACATTGGGCTGGGGAGCACCCTCAGTATTTAGATCACACCAACGCTCCAGTGCAGGTGCCACTTTTTGAGGTGATGTCTCCACGCGAACAGATGGTCGCAGATCGTGTGTTCACCGGTGTCTCTCCAGGGGACCACCCACTGCGCTACTTGCGAGGGTGGCTTCAGACCAATGGAGTCGCAAGTGTTGCTGACACGTTGAGCGAGGAGCCAGGGCGCCGCATATGGGTGGCCGGGTTGGTCACTCATCGCCAGCGCCCCTCCACGGCAAGAGGCGTCACGTTTCTTAATGTCGAAGATGAGACCGGATTAGTCAATGTGATCTGTGGCGTGGGATTTTGGCGACGTCACCGAGCGGTTCTAAGAGACAATGCGGCACTGATGGTCAGGGGAATTCTTGAGAGAAGCCCCGAAGGGGTCGTATCGGTCGTGGCTGATGGAGTTCACGTTCTCCCCGTCGGTGTCCCTCAGGGATCCAGGGATTTCCAGTAACAGGTTAACGATCCCGGAGCGCCCACAGCGCGACTGCGCTGGCGGCGGCAACATTGAGAGAATCGACTCCGCCGCGCATCGGAATAGACACAACCGCATCGGAGTCTGCGATCGCACGTGATGACAAGCCATCACCTTCTGTGCCGAGTGCCAAAGCCAGCTTCCTGGGCGGCGTTGCGGCAAAAACGTCGAGGGGAATGGCATCTGGGGTGAGGGCTAGCGCAACGATACTCACGTCGTTGGAGTGAAGGGCTGCAACCAGTTCAGCCCAAGACCCTGCTCGGCTCCAGGGAATCTGGAACACCGTGCCCATGCTGACTCGGACACTACGCCGATACAGAGGATCAGCGCAGGAGTCGGTAACAATGACGGCGTCGGCACCGATTCCCGCAACCGAGCGGAAGATTGCGCCGACGTTCGTGTGATCCACGATGTCTTCGAGCACGACAATGCGGGTCGCGCCGGCTACTAGGTCCTGGAGCCTCGGCATGGGCGGCCGGTGCATACTCGCAAGTGTCCCGCGGTGGACGTGGTAGCCCGTGAGAGTCTCCATCAGTCCTGGTTCACTGACGAAGACTTCGACCTCGTCGAGGGCGCCCGGCAGCGCAACAGAGAGGTCCTCGAGCTTTGGTAACCAGCTAGGAATCGTCAGTACCGAGCGTGGGCGGTGCCCGGCGCGCAACGCTCGTTCCAAGATTTTCAACGATTCAGCGATGTAGAGCCCCTCGGCAGGTTCGCTCTGAGTTCTCAGAGCGACATCGGTGAGGGCTTGGTAGTCACCCAGTAGCGCAGCGGACAGGTCTTGAATGTGCGTGACAATCACGAAGAACTCCCCTGCGCGCCTCGGCGGTTGGAAACATGTTGGAAAAATACGGCCGCTAGCCTCAACCCTAGGGCGAGAGTGCGTCCTTGGTCAGGAGATGTGTCGATGCAGGGATTGCCAGCTCTGGCATCCGTTGTTGACGGGGCCATCGATCAGGCACTCGCTGTGTTACGAGGTCGCAGAGCTGCGGTGCTGACTGGAGCCGGAGTGTCTACTGATTCTGGCATCCCCGACTATCGTGGCGAAGGTGCGCCGAAGCAGCACCCGATGAGCTTCAGCGACTTCCTGCAGTCCCACCGTCATCGTCAGCGCTACTGGTTGGGAAGCCATCTGGGGTGGTCGCGTTTCGCCGCAGCGCAGCCCAACCGGGGGCACCAGGCCATCGCATGGGCCGAGGAAGCCTCTCTGTTTAGCGGTGTTGTGACGCAAAACGTCGATGCACTTCACCACAAGGCAGGTTCGCTGCGGGTTGTTGACCTCCACGGTCGCCTGGATAAGGTTCGCTGCATTCACTGTGGGCAGTCGTTTACGCGCCAATCCATCGCCGCCACGATTGAGAACCTCAATCCATGGCTTGAACAGCACGACATCTCTGGTGCCATCAAACCTGATGGTGATGTCGACGTGGCAGTGTCTGGAGATTTTGTGGTCCCCTCCTGCGACATGTGTGAGGGTGTGCTGAAACCCGAAGTCATCTTCTTCGGTGAGTTTGTCCCCTCGGGGGTATTCGACCAAGCAGCAAGCCTCATCGGTCGCTCTGATGCACTCGTGGTGGCCGGTTCCTCGCTTGTGGTCAATACCGGAATGCGCCTGGTGAACCTCGCTCACAAAAAGCGGATTCCCATAGTGATCATCAACCGCGGACCGACCAAGGCCGACCGGCTCGCGACGGTTAGAATTGACGCAGGGACTTCAGAGACCCTCGATGCCCTCGTTGAGGGTCTGCGTTCCTCTTCCCACTAGTCATGGGCAGACTGCTAATTCAGGAGATTCATGACCCGCTTTTTTCTTGTTCGTCACGGTGAGACTGAGTGGAATAGGGTCCGGAGAATTCAGGGGCTGAGCGATATTCCTCTCAACGACACTGGGCGCGAACAGGCTCATGCTGTTGCGGAAATCCTGGCCGCCCACAAGTTTGACGCCATTGTGTCCAGTCCACTCTCCCGGGCGAGGGACACAGCGAGCATCATTGCTGAGCGCCTCGGGATGCCACAGCCGACGATTGTTGAGGGCTTGATTGAGCGCAACTATGGTGACGCAGAGGGATCAAACGGGCAAGATTTGGACCACCTCTATCCCCCGGGCACCGAAATACCTGGCCGGGAGCCCCGTGAGGCCGTTACCGCCAGGGCGATTCGGGCACTGCGCGAGCTGGCGCTAGCCCACCCTGACTCCGATGTCATTGCTGTTGCCCATGGTGGTGTGATTCGCAGTGTGGTCGAGTACGCCGCACCTGGCCAGCACCACGAGCCCATTACTAACTGCTCTGTCCACAGCTTTCGGATGGTGGCTGGCAGCCTGGAACTTGTCGCATTCGACGATCCGATGGAGGTCGCCTCCCACGAGCTCGCGGCGGTGGAGTTCGAAGACCAGAACCCGGTGGAGGCGAGGCGGGATGGCCCGCCCGCGTAGTGTCTTCCCGCGTGGCGTCGGCGGCGTGGCCTAGGCTCCCAGTCATGGGGCATTGGAGCGACACGTTAGTGGTTTTCGATACTGAAACGACAGGTCTGGACACGCGCCATGCGCGTATTGTTACCTCGTACGTTGGGGTCATTGGGTCCGAGGGTGAAACCCTAGAGGCCCATTCTTGGCTTGCAGACCCGGGTGTGGAGATTCCTGATCAGGCGGCTGCAGTCCACGGCATCACGACCGAAGTGGCACAGCGTGACGGGCGGCCAGCGGGTGAGGTTGTGGCAGAAATTCGGTCTGCGCTCGAGGGTTATTTAGAGCAGGGTCTGCCGGTGGTGGCCTACAACGCCTCGTATGACTTCTCAATTCTTCATCACGAATCCATTCGCCACGGCCTCGAGCCCTTGGCGAATCCTCGGCCGATTATTGACCCGCTGGTCTTGGACCGCAAAGTAGATACCTATCGAAAGGGAAAGCGCACGCTGCAAATGGCCGCGGCTCACTACCTAGTGCGTCTCGATGACTCCCACACGGCCGATGCTGACGCCATTGCCGCCGGTCGTGTGGCCCAGGCAATCCTTCGGGCGCACCAGACGGATCTGGAAGGCGACGCCGAGTGGCTCCATGACCAGCAGGTCATCTGGGCACGCGAACGGGCCGAAAACTATCAGTCATTCCGCCGAAACCAAGGCGATTCTGGTTTTGTGGCGTCCGGCGCTTGGCCGGTAAACCCCTAGTTACTTACCGAAGTTTTTGAAACGCTGGTTGAACTTCTCAACACGGCCGGCGGAGTCAAGGATGCGCTGCTTGCCCGTGTAGAACGGGTGTGAGGCGCTGGAGATTTCGACGTCGATAACCGGGTAGGTGTTGCCGTCTTCCCAGTCGATCGTCTTGTCGCTCTTAGCGGTTGACCGCGTTAGAAAAAGCTCGCCCGAGGTGAGGTCGCGAAATACAATCGGTGCGTAATCGGGGTGAATGTCAGCTCTCATGGGAAATCCTTGACGTCGTGCAGATCATCTGCGTAAGTGGGCCAAGGGTTTACTTTACCAGCAAATTCACAATGCCGTCGCCTGATATCGACCGTTGTTGTGAGTGATGGACAGAGGCCTCCCAAAGGCTTCGCTCATAACCTCACCAGTGAGCGTGTCGGTGATGGGGCCCTTCGCGATGATTTTCCCGTCCTGAAGCACCAATAGGTGTGTGAAGCCAGAGGGAATTTCCTCGACGTGGTGGGTCACCATAACCATTGCCGGAGAGCTCGGTTCGCTGGAGAAATGATCGAGCATCTCGATGACGTCCTCTCGGGCACCTACATCAAGACTTCCCGCTGGCTCGTCAAGCAGAAGAAGCTCGGGGTCCGTCATGACGGCACGAGCAATCTGCACTCGCTTGCGCTCCCCATCCGAGAGAGTCCCGACGAAGTGCGAAGCGAGGTGGTCGAGACGCCACTCACTCAGAACCCGAGTTGCGCGCCTCACGTCGATATCTTCGTAAGCCTCCTGCCACCGTCCAGTGACGCCCCAGGCAGCAGTCAAAACAGCGTCAGTGACGGTCTCGTTGTCAGGAATGCGGCGTGCCATATCGCTACTGGCAAAACCCACGCGAGGTCGAAGTTCGAAAACATCGGTCTTTCCCAGCTGCTCCCCCAGCACCGTCACCCTGCCGCGCGACGGTTGGACGAAGGAGGCTAACATCCCCAAGAGGGTGGTCTTCCCGGCTCCATTAGGGCCAACGATGACCCATCTTTCCGACTGGTCAATGGCCCAAGAAATGTCACTGAGAATGGCCCGACCGTCGCGAACGAAGCCTACGTTGTCGAGAGAAGCCACTATTGTCATCGTTGCCCAAGCCTACTCCACGGCGGAAAACGCCACGAAGTGGCCGGTGTCGATGGCTTACGCTAGAGACGTGATTGCTCAGTGGAGACTCCCCCTATGACGGCCCACCAGCTACTCGTTGTTCTTGATGTGGATTCAACACTCACTCAAGATGAAGGCATCGATCTGCTCGCAGCGCAAGTATCCGATGACGTCGCACGCGCTGTCGCAACTCTCACAGAGGCAGCAATGCGGGGCGAACTGAACTTCGAAGAGAGTTTGCGCAAGCGGGTGGCGACACTGAAGGGAACGCCGGAGAGCGCTGTTAGCCAGGCATCCGCTCAGGTTCGACTGAGTGAGGGTGCGCGGGTGCTTGTGGAGACTCTGCACGCCAATGGGCACCTCGTTGGCGCAGTCTCTGGTGGGTTCCATTCCATGATTGACCCGCTCGCCGAAGACCTGGGGCTCGATTTCCACCGCGCCAATCGGCTGGGTGTAGACGGCGGGGTTCTGACGGGCGAGCTGGTGGGTCCACTCATTGACGCCCGAGCAAAGGCAACCACACTTCAAGAGTGGGCGGCGAGCGCAGGAATCCCCCAGGAGCGCACGGTTGCCGTGGGCGATGGAGGAAACGATGTCGAGATGCTTTCCTGGGCTGGCCTTGGCGTGGCATACATGGCCAAGCCAGTTGCGCGTGCTGCCGCTGACGTTACGTTGGACACTCCAGACCTGAGCGAGATACTGCTCTTGTTGGGGCTAAACCGCAGCTAGTGTCCCATTCCTAGGCCACCGTCGACGGGGATCACAGCGCCCGAGATATAGGCGGCATCGTCCGAGGCAAGCCAAAACACTGCACTGGCCACCTCAGATGGGTCCGCGAAGCGACCAGCCGGGATGGTCTTGAGGTAAGCCTCCGCTTGCTCCGGCGGGAGGGCGTTTGTCATGTCGGTCGTGATAAATCCCGGAGCAACAACATTGGTCGTGATGCCCCTGGCGCCAAGCTCACGCGTGAGTGAGCGAGCGAAGCCGACGAGAGCGGACTTCGAGGACGAGTAGTTGACCTGACCCGCCGAACCCAAGAGGCCCACCACACTGGAAATCAGGATTACCCGCCCGTGCTTCGCCTTGATCATCGGCGTGATACACCGTTTGACGACTCGAAAAACTCCACCAAGATTGGTGTCAATGACGCTGTCGAACTCCTCGTCCGACATTCTCATGAGCAACGTGTCTTTGGTGATGCCGGCGTTGGCGACCAAGACCGTGATCGGCCCAAGGGCCCCTTCGACCTCGGAAATTGCGGCGTCGAGGCCTGCACTGTCAGTGACGTCGGCTCTCACCGTCAGCGCGCCATCCGGCCCGCTACCCGAGCGGGCGGTTACGGCAACCTGATCGCCCTCTGCCACAAAGCGCTTCGCAATCGCATATCCGATACCGCGGTTACCACCAGTGATGAGAACTGTCCGGGGACTTGTCATAGTTCATAAGCTTATTGGCAGACGACTGTTCTACGATGAGCTCACCATGTCATCACTTCACACAGTGACTTCGCTACAGAGTGCTCCCGAGCTGGAGCGTCGCTCCCGGATGATCAAATACACCGTCGCGATGGGCATCAGACTCGCCTGCATCGGGGCGTGCTTTCTTGTTTCTGGCTGGTGGCTTCTCATTCCTGCCCTCGGAGCGATCATCCTGCCGTATTTTGCGGTAGTCCTCGCTAACTCTGCGACCAAGGAACGCCAGAAAACCGCTCCCCTGCGTCCCGGTACGGTGAGCATCGTCAACGTGCAGTGATGTTTCAACAGTTCTCCGAGGGGCAGACACGGTGTTCGCGCACTGCGTGTGCGCAAGTGCCGGCATGGCAGATCCTGTGGCGAAATCCGAAGATTCACGGTCCGGAACGGGAGAAGATATGGCTCTCCTGTGCCGAGCACAAAGCCTTCTTCGAGGGTTACCTGGGTCAGCGTGGATTCCCTGTTCGCTCGGTTGCGGTTGCCGGTGAACCAGCATGATCAGCCTTCTTCTGACGAAGCGCTGGCTGGGTTATCTCGCACTGACCCTGGTCTTTGCAACCGTCTCAAGCTTTTTCGGGTTGTGGCAGTGGGACCGCCGGGGGCAAGCCGTGGCGGCAATCAACGTCCTGGAGGCGAACTGGGACCTGGAACCACGGGAGCTACTTTCCGCGGAGGACCTCTCCCCGGTGAAGGATCAGTGGACTCCCGTCATCGTTCGCGGAAGCTACGCCACAGAGGATCAGTTCCTCGTGAGAACGAGGCCGCGCGGTGGGCAGGTTGGGTTCGAGGTGCTGGTGCCCTTTCGCACCGATAGCGGAATGACTGTGGTGATCAACCGGGGTTGGATTCCCACCGGTGAGTCCACTGACTTCCCGGACCTGGTGCCAGAGGCTCCCACCGGCAACATCTCTCTTGTCGCACGGGTGAAACCTGGTGAACCTACTCTCAGGGGGCGTGGCGCCCCTGAGGGGCAACTGCCCAGCATTGATCTGGGCGCGATGGAGCGCGCTCTCGGGTATCCGCTGGAAACCGAATTCTTCCTCCTGCTCGATAGCGAAACCCCAGAATCAGCAGTTGCTCCCTTGCCTGGGCTCCGCCCTGTGTTGGATGAGGGCCCTCACCTCAGTTATACGCTCCAGTGGTTTGTCTTTGCCCTGCTGGCGCTCGTTGCGTTTTGGACACTACTGCGCCAAGAAGCGAGGCAGGTGGCAGGCATCGCGCCAAAAGAAAACACCAAGCGGACTGATGCCGATGAGGAGGATGCTCTTCTCGATCGGGTGCGAACTTAGGCCAGCGAAATCAGGTCCTGATAGTCGGCGTTCCAATGGTCTTCGACCCCGTCTGGCATGATCAACACGCGCTCAGGATTAAGCGCAACAACTGCCCCGTCATCGTGACTCACCAGGACCACCGCTCCCTTGTAATGGGCTAGGGCACCAAGAATCTCTTCTCGAGATGCGGGGTCAAGGTTATTTGTCGGCTCGTCCAACAGCAGGACGTTGGCTTGTGACACCACGAGCGTCGCTAGCGACAGCCTCGTCTTCTCACCTCCTGAGAGCACACCAGCGGGCTTGAGGACATCGTCACCGGTGAAGAGGAACGATCCCAGGACTTTCCGCGCTTCCGTCTCTCCAAGACGGTTCGATTGATGTCGAGTGTCTCGTGCTCTTGGGCGTAGTAGCCAACTCGGAGCCCGTGGCCTGCTTCGACTTCCCCGGTGTCCGGTGCATCAACACCCGCGAGAATGCGCAGAAGAGTCGTCTTGCCCGCTCCGTTGAGTCCGAGAACAACCACCTTGGACCCTCGGTCGATGGCCAGGTCAACGGCAGTGAAGATCTCTAAGGACCCGTAACTTTTCGAGAGATTATGGGCAAAGAGGGGGGTCTTGCCACAAGCGGCAGGGTCTGGAAAACGCAGCTTTGCGACACGGTCGACAGCTCGCACGTCATCCAGCCCTGCGAGCATCTTCTCGGCGCGGGCCACCATTTGGTGGGCTGCTGCCGCCTTGCTGGCCTTCGCGCCAAAGCGCGCGGCTTGCTGGTGCAGGGAGCTTGCCTTCTTTTCAGTGATGGAGCGTTCCTTCCGGCGTCGCTCCTCGTCTGCTTCTCGTTGGCGGAGATAGTGCTTCCACGACATGTTGTAGATGTCGATGGTGGAGCGGTTGGCGTCCAAATAGAAGACTCGGTTGACTGTCTCTTCGACGAGAGCGACGTCGTGGGAGATGACGATTACCCCGCCTGGATACTGCGAAAGAAATGCTCTCAACCAGACCACCGAGTCGGCGTCCAAGTGGTTCGTGGGCTCATCGAGGACCATGAGAGGCGCGTTCTGGAAAAGAATCCGGGCGAGCTCGATTCTTCGCCTTTGACCACCAGAGAGAGTGGCTAAAGTCTGGTCAAGCAGAGAGTTCGGAAGATTCAAGTGGGACGCTATTGTCGCTGCCTCAGCTTCCGCGTGGTAACCGCCAGCTGCCATGAACTCATCGTTGAGGCGCCCATACTTTTTCATGGCGGCGGCCGCGACCGCTTCGTCGGTTGATGCCATGTCCAGGCTGGCCTTGTTCATCGCCGCCATGACGGTGCCGAGGCCTCTGGCATCGAGGATTCGAGTCCGCGCGGTCGCCTCAGGGTCTCCTGCGCGCGGATCTTGAGGGAGATACCCCACCTCACCGGTGACGTGGACAGAACCTTCTGTCGCAGCCATTTCGCCAGAGATGACCCTGGTCAACGTCGTCTTTCCCGCACCGTTACGACCGACGAGTCCGACTTTGTCGCCCTTGTCAACGCGGAACGAAACCTGGTCCAAAAGGACGCGGGCGCCGAGCCGAATTTGAAGGTTTTCTACCTGGAGCATGCTGCCTCACACTGATGGTTTGATTCGAGACAACACCTGAGAGTTAAATCGAGAATCCGAGCGCTCTCATCATGTCACGCCCGTCAGCAGTAATTCGTTCCTGACCCCACGGTGGCATCCAGACCCAGTTGATTCGAAAACGCTCGACAATTCCATCCAGGGCTTTGCCCATCTCTTCTTCAATCACATCGGTGAGGGGGCAACCTGCTGAGGTGAGTGTCATGCTGATGATGAGTGCGTCCTCTTCGTCATCCCAGGACAAGTCATAAATGAGTCCTAGGTCCACGATGTTGACCCCGAGCTCGGGGTCAATGACGTTCTTGAGGCCTTCTTCGACGCTGTCGAAGCGCTCAGCGGACAGTGCAACGGTAGACACTCTCGGACCCCTTTCCTATGGCGCAGACGGGGTCAGGTAACGGTCATACCCCTCGTTTTCGAGGGTGTCAGCAAGTTCTGGGCCACCGCTGTCAACGAGCTTGCCGGCAACCACCACGTGCACGTGGTCGGGCGTGATGTAGCGAAGAATGCGGGTGTAGTGGGTGATGAGAAGCACTCCCAGCGACGTCGCCGCTTTGGCTTGGTTGACCCCTTCGGAGACGATCTTCAGCGCATCGACGTCGAGCCCGCTGTCGGTCTCATCGAGCACCGCAAACTTGGGCTTGAGCAACTGCAGCTGCATAATCTCGTGGCGCTTTTTCTCTCCACCGGAGAATCCCTCGTTCACGTTGCGCTCGGCGAACCCAGGCTCCATACGCAGCGACTCCATGGCTCCACGAAGCTCCCCCACCCACTCGCGCAGAGCGGGTGCTTTGCCGGCGAGTGCAGTCTTTGCGGTTCTCAGAAAGTTGCTGACACTGACGCCAGGCACTTCGACCGGGTACTGCATGGCAAGGAAAAGCCCGGCTTTAGCGCGCTCGTCCACGCTCATCGCCAAGACGTCGTCACCATCAAGGGTGATGGAACCCTCGGTGACCTGATAGCGAGGGTGGCCTGCGATTGTGTAGGCGAGGGTCGACTTCCCGGAACCGTTCGGGCCCATGATCGCGTGCGTCTCTCCGGCTTTCAACGTGAGGTCGATGCCCTTGAGGATTTCTACAGGACCCTGGTCGGTCTCAATTGATACATGGAGGTTCTTAATCTCGAGGGTGCTCATAATTCGCTCTTCATGACTTTCTAGGAGATGACAAGGGGTGTGGGGTCAATGTAGACGTCGCCATCGGTGATGGTAACGCTGTAGACGGGAACGGGCTCAAAGGCCGGAAAATTCCGGGGCTTGCCGGTGGTCAACTCAAACTTTGAGCCGTGGGCCCAGCACTCGAGAGTGTCGTCCTCGACAAAGCCTTCGGATAGTGAAATTTCCCCGTGGCTACAGACATCGCCGATGGCATGGACAGTGCCGGCAGAGTCCTTCACCACAGCGATAGCGACACCTTCGATGGTGACCTTCACTGGCTGGTTGACAGCAATGTCGGCGGCAGGGCAGATTTTCACGCCACTCATTACGATTCCTCCGTTGCAGAGAGTTTGGTGCGAATTCGCTCCGTCAAGTCTTCGACCAGCGCGCTGTCGTTGATTCGGGCGAGTACTTCCACAAGAAAGCCCATCACGACCAGTCTCCTGGCGTCCAGTTCCTTAATTCCACGGGACTGCAGATAGAACAACTGCTCGTCGTTGAAGCGACCCGTTGCGCTGGCGTGCCCTGCACCCTCGATGTCGCCTGTTTTGATTTCGAGATTCGGGATGGAGTCTGCCCGGGTGCCTTCGCTGAGCACAAGGTTGCGGTTTTGCTCATAAGAATCGGTGCCCACTGCGTCTGGGCCAATGAGCACATCGCCTATCCATACCGTTCTCGCACCCGCACCGTGGAGGGCGCCTTTGTAGGAGACCCGAGATACCGTCTTTGCGCCCTGGTGGTGGACGTACACACGGTGCTCGAGGTGCTGGGTTGCATCCGCGAAATAGGCGCCAAGCAGATGACCCTCGGCGCCTTCGCCGACCAGCTGGACGGACGGGTTCACCACCACCACGTCTCCCCCCAAGGAGACGGAAATGTGTGTGAGAACAGCCCCCTTGCCCACATGAGCGAGGTGGTTCGCGTACTGAATCGCCCCGTTGTTCCAATCCTGAACGAACACGACGTGCAGGTTGGAATCGTTGGCTAGATCAAACTCAACGTTCTCGGCAAGCGTGGCATCGCCGGTTGAGCGGATCACCAGGGTTGCGTGGGTGTTCGCTGCGACCCGAATTACGGTGTGGGCAGCGCGGGCTTGGGATCCCAGCGCAGAACGATTGAGCGTTACGGTGTCTGAGAGCTTTTGGTCCAAGTCAATGACAAGGACCTCATCGGTGGATTCCCACGCATTGGCAGCTGCGCGATCTTCAGGCAGGCCGGCAACGCCTCGCTTGACCTCAGCGGCTGGATGAAAACCATGACTAAAGCCAATGGCAGCGCTTGCGTCAACGCTGTAGGCGGATCCATCGAGCTTTCCCTCAATCAGCGGTCGCAGAGTCGCCACCGGAGATAGCTTCCACTCTGGCTCGCGACCCGTCACCGCCGGGAAATCGGATGCGTGCTCGGACTGGAACCGCTCAGACCGGGTCTGAACGGGAATATCAGCGCCGGCAACTTTTTCTGGCGCCTCGGAAAGGGAGACGCCCGTCTGTGGTGAACTCATTTAGCCGACGGAGCCTTCCATGTTCATCTCGATGAGTTTGTTGAGCTCCAGCGCATACTCCATGGGAAGTTCACGCGCGATGGGCTCAATGAAGCCTCGAACAATCATGGCCATTGCCTCATCTTCAGCGAGGCCTCGGCTTTGAAGATAAAACAGTTGCTCTTCGCTCACTCGGGAGACGGTTGCTTCGTGTCCGAGCTGAACGTCGTCGACCCGAATATCAATCGCTGGATACGTGTCGCTTCGCGAGATGGTGTCGACTAGCAACGCGTCACATCTCACGGTGTTGGCGGAGTGGTGAGCGTTTTCATCGACACGCACTTCACCCCGGTAACCGGCACGGCCACCGCCGCGTGCGATCGACTTGGAAACAATCGATGAGGTTGTGTAGGGGGCCATGTGAATCATCTTTGCCCCGGCGTCTTGGTGTTGGCCGGGACCTGCGAAAGCGACCGAGAGGGTCTCCCCCTTTGCGCGTTCACCCACCAAGAAGACCGAGGGGTACTTCATGGTGACCTTGGAGCCAAGGTTGCCATCGATCCACTCCATCGTTGCGCCCTCGTGGGCGATGGCCCGCTTGGTCACGAGGTTGTAGACGTTGGTCGACCAGTTCTGAATGGTGGTGTAGCGAACGCGTGCATTCTTCTTGACGATAATCTCCACGACAGCCGAGTGCAGAGAGTCGGTCGAGTAAATCGGTGCGGTGCAGCCCTCGATGTAGTGGACGTAGCTACCTTCGTCGGCGATGATCAGGGTGCGCTCGAACTGCCCCATGTTTTCGGTGTTGATCCGGAAATAGGCCTGCAGAGGGATTTCCACGTGGACGCCAGGGGGCACGTAGACGAAGGATCCGCCCGACCACACGGCGGTGTTCAAAGCAGCAAACTTGTTGTCCCCGGCGGGAATTACCGTTCCAAAGTATTCGGTGAAGAACTCCGGGTGCTCGCGAAGGGCCGTGTCAGTGTCCAAAAACAACACGCCCTGTGCCTCGAGGTCCTCACGGATTTGGTGGTAGACAACCTCCGACTCGTACTGCGCGGCGACACCGGCAACCAGGCGGGAGCGTTCGGCCTCGGGGATTCCGAGACGTTCATACGTCTCACGGATTTCATCGGGAAGGTCTTCCCATGTTTGCGCCTGGCGCTCGGTGGAGCGAACAAAATACTTGATGGTGTCGAAGTGGATCCCGGAGAGATCGGCGCCAAAGTTTGGCATGGGTTTCTTCTCGAAGAGAGCGAGGCCCTTCAAACGGGTTTTGAGCATCCACTCGGGTTCGTCTTTCAGCGCCGAGATGTTGCGCACTACTTCTTCGGAAATTCCACGAGTTGCGCTCTGTCCGGCGGCATCGGCATCGTGCCACCCGAACTCATAGTTTCCAAGGCCTTCGAGCTCTGGTCGATCGAGAAGTACGTCAGACATGACTCTCCCTTTCCATAGATTGCGCTCGACACCTGCCATCCAGCAGGCACCAGGTTTTCTCTCTTACACTCACTCATAGAGTGCGCCGAGGGGACAAAAACCCCGATGGGCAGCAACGCAGCCACCCGGTGACCCCAGTGTATCGGGGTACACCCTGAGAGTGAAGGTCTAAATCCGTGAAATCCCTGTGGAACTGGCTCCCTAGCACCATTGATCGCCGTGTGCGGATTGCTGCGTGGGCGACGCTGGTGAGCCAGATTCTGATTATTGGTACGGGGGGCGCTGTCCGGTTGACAGGCTCTGGCTTGGGGTGCCCCACCTGGCCGCGATGCACGGAAGATTCGTTTGTGACCACACCTGAGATGGGGTTCCACGGGATTATCGAGTTTGGAAACCGACTCCTCACCTTCGTGTTGATTCTGATCGCAATCGCGATGTTTGTTTTTGTGCTGCGTCTTCGAAAAGAGCGGCCAGAGCTGTTCACCCTCTCGCTCGTCATTGGACTTGGAATACCGGGCCAAGCCGTCATCGGCGGCATCACTGTGCTGACCGACTTGAATCCTTATGTCGTGGGACTCCACTATCTACTCTCCGCGGTGCTGGTGGGGCTCGCAGCGATATTGCTCTATCGCGTTCGTGTTGCAGGCCCAGGCCAGCCGTGGAATGTCCCCACTCCCGTGAGGTTCCTCTCAAGCTCGATGTTGGGTGTTCTGACTATCTCTGTTTTGATGGGCATACTCACAACGGGCTCAGGTCCTCACGCGGGTGATGGCGGTGCGGCAAGAAACGGGCTGGATTCCTGGTTGCTTCAGCATTTCCACGCCTGGCCGTCATACGTGTTTTTGGGTCTTAGCGTCGTGTTAGTGGGGCTCTCTTGGTTTGCTGGCGTGGGCTCGCCCCGATTCAAGCGGACCACGGCTGCTCTGCTAGCGGTGACCATCGTTCAGATTGGTATTGGGCTCTATCAGGCCAGGAACGGGCTGCCCGAGTTGTTTGTGGGGATTCACATGGTGATGGCCGCAGTTCTCGTCGCCATCACGGTCAGTGCGCTCCTGGCGCAGCGACTCGAACCCACTAGAGCTGAATTAGTGGATCTACACCCACGGCAATAAAGAGCAGCGTCAGATAACTGATGCTGGAATGGAACACCCTCATCGGCTTGATCTCGTCTCCAGCAAGTGCCCTCTGGTACAGACGGTGGGACTCAATGATGAACCAGGCCCCTGAACCCAGTGCAACGACTGTGTAGATCATCCCCATTGGTGCCACCGGTATGAGCAGCAACGACGCAGCGACCGTTGCCCAGGCGTACAGGATTACTTGCAGGCCAACTACAGGAGCCTCGCGCACAACGCCAAGCATGGGAACAGAGACGCTCGCGTAATCGTCTTTATAACGCAGTGACAGTGGCCAATAGTGCGGCGGTGTCCACAAAAAAACCACCAGGAACAAGATGAGTGGTTCCCAGCCGAGTGAGCCGGTGACCGCAGCCCAGCCAATCAAAACGGGGAAACATCCCGCTATGCCGCCCCAAATGATGTTCTGCTCGCTGCGTCGTTTGAGCCACAGGGTGTACACGAACACATAGAACAGAATCGCTGCAACAGAGAGCACCGCCGCCAACGGCGTTGTGAAATACCAGAGCCAGAGGGTAGAGAGAACCCCGAGTGCCGAAGCGAACACGAGGGCTTGCCGCCCAGCTATTTCCCCGGTGACCAGGGGTCGTGACTGCGTACGCCCCATAATCGCGTCAATATCTCGATCGATGTACATGTTGAAGGCGTTCGCGCTGCCGGCCGACAAGGAGCCACCAACGAGGGTTGCCACGACCAACCACACGCTAGGAATTCCTCGCTCGGCGAGAATCATGACGGGTGCGGTGGTGACCAACAGCAGTTCAATGACCCGCGGTTTCGTAAGCGCTATATAAGCGCGGATAAGAGACCAGGCACGCGCAGGTTGCGACGGCGAAGAGCCTTTTGCTCGTGGGGTGAGGGTTTGGTTGGCAGACACAGCGCTCTCATCCTAGTTCGGGAGTTGTCGTAAAACCTGAGCGTGGCCCTAGCGCCGGGGCCTCCCCTGCCCTAGATATACTGGACGTGCTGGCTCGGGTTGCTTCACTCTTTGGCGCCCATCAGGGGTTGTATCCGCTCACAGAAGGACTTTGCTGCTATGGCTTCCATTTTCTCGGACCTCGACCGGCGGGCGGTCGACACTGCGCGGGTCCTCGCTGTCGATGCCGTTGAGAAGGTGGGTAACGGGCATCCAGGGACGGCGATGAGCCTCGCCCCTGTGGCCTACTTGCTCTACCAGAAGGTCATGAATCTCGACCCTTCTGACCCCGGATGGCTCGGGCGAGACCGGTTCATTCTTTCTGCAGGCCACTCGTCCTTGACCCAGTACGTTCAGCTCTATCTCGGTGGCCTCGGCCTTGAGCTTGATGACCTCAAGGCTTTGCGCACATGGGGTTCGCTAACTCCCGGTCACCCGGAATATGGTCACACCGACCACGTGGAAATTACGACAGGTCCCCTCGGCCAGGGGCTTGCTTCGGCAACAGGTTTCGCCTATGCCGCGCGTTTCGAGCGCGAACTGTTAGACCCGGAAGCGCCGGCGGGAGAATCGGTGTTTGATCACTTCATTTACGTGATCGCTAGTGACGGAGACATCCAGGAGGGTGTGACCGCGGAGGCCGCGTCTCTCGCCGGCCATCAGAAGCTTGGCAACCTTGTCGTCCTCTACGACGCAAACAAGATCTCCATCGAGGACGACACCGACATCGCGTTTACCGAAGACGTGAGCGCCCGCTACAAGGCTTACGGCTGGGACGTCCACACAGTCGACTTTGGGGCACCTGAGTCCTACAACGAAGATGTCGACGCCCTGTTCCAGGCGATTGAAGCGGCCAAGGCTGAGACCTCAAAACCCTCTCTCATCACCGTCAAGACAGTGATCGGTTGGCCTGCGCCCACCAAGCAGAACACTGGAAAGATCCACGGCTCTGCCCTCGGCGCCGACGAAGCAGCCGCTGTGAAGAAGGTGCTTGGTTTCCCGATAGATCAGAGCTTCGTGGTGGAACCAGAGGTCATTGAGCACTCCAGAGGTCTCCGAGAGCGCTCCTCTGCTCTGCGCTCACACTGGGACGCCAGGTTTGCGCAGTGGACTGAAGCCAACCCAGAGCGCGCAGCGCTTCTCGGGCGACTCCAGTCCGGCACTCTTCCGGATCTCACTGACGTGTTGCCCACGTTTGACGGGGTGGAGAAGCTAGCGACCAGGCAAGCGTCCGGAGAAGTTATTAACGCCCTCGCCGCCGTTCTTCCGGAACTGTGGGGAGGCTCGGCCGACCTGGCCGAATCAAACCTCACCACCATCAAGGGGGCGCAGTCTTTTGCCCCCGCCGAGCACTCGACCCATGAGTGGACTGCCTCGTACTCCGGACGTGTCCTGCACTTTGGGATCCGCGAGCACGCCATGGCCTCCATCCTCAATGGAATACTCCTGCATGGGCTCACCCGTGCCTTTGTCGGCACCT
>CAZQIH010000005.1:0-3230 GCA_964593715.1 uncultured Microbacteriaceae bacterium | reverse complement strand
CCTAATCTTCAGCGATTACATGCGCCCCGCAGTGCGACTTGCGGCTCTCATGAAGATTCCAGCCCTCTATGTGTGGACCCACGATTCCATCGGCCTTGGCGAGGACGGACCTACACACCAGCCAGTGGAACAGCTCTCCAGTTTGAGAGCAATTCCAGGCCTTGACGTTGTTCGCCCTGCTGATGCGCACGAAACTGCATGGGCTTGGAAGACCATGATGGAGCGTCGCTCGCGCCCAGCCGGTATCGCGCTGACGCGTCAAGCGGTCCCCGTTCTCCAGCGGGGGACGGGCGAAGCCACGAGCTCTGTTCTTGCCCACGCCTCTCACACCGCCCGTGGCGGTTATGTTTTGGTTGAGGGTTCCGGCGCCCCCGAGTGCATTCTCATGGCGACCGGCTCGGAGGTGTCCCTTGCTGTGAAAGCCCGGGAGGCTCTCGAGGCCAAGGGCGTATCGACCCGTGTTGTCTCGATGCCCTGCATTGAGTGGTTTGATGAGCAGAGCGTGCAGTACCGCGAGAGCGTATTGCCCTCGAGTGTTCGTGCTCGAGTGGTTGTGGAAGCCGGAATCGCGCAGAGTTGGCATCGCTTCCTCGGAGACCACGGGCGAGCGGTTTCGCTGGAGCATTTCGGTGCCTCCGCAGATGCCGAGACGTTGTACCGCGAGTTTGGCATCACCGTCGAGGCTGTGGTGGCGGCCGCCACTGGCAGCATTGCTTCTACAGGGAAGGAAAGCTGACGTGTCTCACTCCCCCACACAGCAGCTCTCGTCACTAGGCGTCAGCATCTGGCTTGATGATCTCTCCAAAGATCGGCTTACCTCTGGGTCTTTGGCCGACCTTCTCGCCCACCACAACGTGGTGGGGGTCACCAGCAACCCCACCATCTTTGCTGGTTCGGTGGCCGGTAGCGACTCCTACGCACCTGACATCCAGGCAATGAAGCGTGAGGGGGTCACCGCCGAAGAGGCTGTGTTTCGCATCATGATCCACGACGTTCAGGGCGCATGCGATCTTCTGCGTCCGATATATGACTCGACGGGCGGCGCTGATGGTCGGGTCTCACTCGAGGTGTCACCGCTCCTTGCGCGCGACACCGAGGGCACTGTTGCGCAGGCTTTGCAGCTGGCGGCAGATGTCGACCGTGAGAACCTCATGATCAAGATTCCAGCGACCCGAGAGGGGTTGCCGGCCATTACGCGCGTGCTCGGCGAGGGAGTCAGCGTGAACGTGACGCTCATCTTCAGTATCGAGCGCTACCGCGAGGTGATCGATGCCTACTTTGCTGGAATTGCGCTCGCGCAGAAGCATGGACACGATATTTCCTCCATTCACTCTGTCGCATCGTTCTTCGTCTCTCGTGTTGACACTGCAGTGGATGCCGAGCTCGATGCCCTCGGCACGGAAGAGGCTCGAGCGTTGCGCTCGAGCGCCGCAATCGCGAACGCCCGCCTGGCGTATCGGCTGTTCCAGCAGCGCCACGCCTCGGATGAGGCCGCCGCGCTCAGAGCGGCTGGCATGAACCCTCAACGGCCGCTGTGGGCCTCCACAGGCGTCAAAGACCCTGCACTCCCGCCAGCCCTGTATGTGACAGAGCTTGCGGTGGACCAGACGGTCAACACGATGCCAGAGAAAACCCTGCGCGCAGCGGCGGAGTTCGCCGACGCTATCGCGGATCGCGTCACGGGTGAGTTCGATCACGCCGATGCTGTGATGGCTGGACTGCAGGCACAGGGAATTTCGATTGACTCTGTGACAGACGAGCTTGAGCGTGATGGTGTGGCGAAGTTCGTCCAGTCTTGGCACGAGTTGCTGGATACCGTCCAGAGTGCCATGGACCGTAGCGAGTAAGACCCGTGTTTGTTGCGCTAGAGCCCTCTCTCGACGCGGAGATTGGCCCGGTTGTCACCACGTGGGTCGACCAGAATTTCGCCAGCAGGCTTTTCGCCAAAGACGCGACCTTGTGGGGTCCAGATGCCCTCGATGAGGCAAGCATCCGGCTGGGCTGGCTGGAGGATCCACTGGATCAGCAGGAGCTTCTCGGACAGATAGACGCGTTACGAGCAGAGCTCATCAGCGCTGGCGTTTCCCGCGTCATTCTCTGTGGGATGGGCGGATCGTCGCTGGGACCTGAGGTGATGTGCGCGAGCGCCGGTATTCCTCTCGCAGTCGTAGACACCACACACGCAGACGTACTCGCGCCGTTGCTCTCAGGCGACCTTTCCGACGCGGTGATCGTGGTCTCTTCAAAGTCAGGTGGCACTGTGGAGACAGACTCGGCCCGCCGAGTGTTCGAGCAGGCACTGCGTGATCAGGGCATTGCGCCCGAGTCCCGGATCGTTGTCGTCACCGACCCTGGTTCGCCCCTGCACGAGGAATCTGTTGCTCATGGCTACCGGGTTTTTCTTGGCAACCCGTTGGTGGGTGGTCGTTTTTCAAGCCTGACAGCCTTCGGACTCGTGCCGTGTGGGCTTGCCGGTATGGACCTCAGGTCTCTTCTGGAAGATGCTCACTCGGCCTGGAAAGTTTTGTCTCGAGACGACTCGACGAACGAGGGGTTGCGGCTTGGAGCGGCCCTGGCACTCGGGGCGCCCGAGCGGAACAAGCTCCTGCTGGCGCAGGTGCCCGACATGCCCGGATTTGGCGACTGGGTGGAACAGCTTGTCGCTGAGTCGACAGGTAAAGACGGGCGCGGAATCCTGCCTGTCGTCGGCTCCAGCCTGTCCCACGCCAACGACTGTCTCAGTGTGGGCGGCGCGGGAGACGCCACCGCGATTCAAATCTCAGGAGGCCTCGGGGCTCAGATGATTCTGTGGGAGGTCGCCACAGTATGCGCTGCCGAGCACCTCGGAGTGAATCCTTTTGACCAACCGAATGTCGAGAGTGCAAAAATCGCGGCGCGAGAGCTTCTTGCGACCGACGGCGAGGGTTTCACCCAAGCACGCGACAACGACGACCTTTCCGTGTGGGCGTCTTTCTCCTCACAGGACGCGCCTGCGGCTCTACTTAACGAGCTTTTGGGTCACATCGGGGCCGCAACATATGTCGCGCTGTGTGTGTTTGGCAACAGCACCGACCAGGGTCCATGGCGCGTTGCTGCGGCCGCGCTTGAGAGAGCGACTGGTCGGCCTGTGACCCTGGGCTTTGGGCCAAGGTTTCTGCACTCGACCGGGCAGTTCCATAAAGGTGGTCCAGCACAGGCGGTGTTCCTTCAGGTCGTCGAAGTTCCCCAGG
>CAZQIH010000004.1:17048-20596 GCA_964593715.1 uncultured Microbacteriaceae bacterium | reverse complement strand
AAAAATCCGCATTCGACTGAAGTCGTATGACCACGCAGGTCTCGACGTTTCAGCACGAAAGATTGTTGACACGGTTACCCGTGCCGGAGCCACTGTTGTGGGTCCCGTTCCTCTTCCTACCGATAAGGACGTGGTTGCTGTGATCCGCTCACCGCACAAGTACAAGGACTCACGTGAGCACTTCGAGAAGCGCACCCACAAGCGTCTCATCGACATCATCGACCCCACCCCCAAAGCGGTGGACTCCTTGATGCGTTTGGACTTGCCCGCTGATGTCAACATCGAAATCAAGCTTTAAGGAAATAGACCATGTCGACTGTGACTACAACTAGAGGGGTACTGGGCATCAAGCTCGGTATGACCCAGGTCTGGGATGCGAACAATCGCTTCATCCCCGTGACCGTGGTTCAGGTTGCCCCCAACGTCGTGACCCAGATCCGCACGATGGAGAAAGACGGCTATGAGGCCGTCCAAATCGCCAGCGGTCAGATCGACCCCCGCAAGGTGACCAACCCTCTCAAGGGCCACTTTGAGAAGGCTGGCGTTACTCCTCGCCGCCACGTGACTGAGATTCGCACCAGCGATGCTGCCAGCTACGAAGTGGGCCAGGAAATCAACGCCACCGTATTCGAAGCAGGCCAGCTTGTTGATGTCATGGGCACCAGCAAGGGTAAAGGTTTCGCCGGTGTCATGAAGCGCCACAACTTCAAGGGTGTTTCTGCTTCACACGGTTCGCACCGTAACCACCGCAAGCCAGGCTCCATCGGCGCCTCGTCGACTCCGTCTCGTGTCTTCAAGGGCATGCGTATGGCCGGTCGCATGGGTGGCGAGCGCGTCACTGTGATGAACCTCGCTGTTCACGCTGTGGACGCTGAGCGCGGCTTGCTCCTGATCAAGGGCGCCGTCCCCGGTGCCAAGGGTCGTTTGGTGTTTGTTCGTAACGCCAGGAAGGGTGCCTAATCATGGCTGCATCTGTTGACGTCCTCGACGCATCCGGCAAGAAGTCCGGCTCCGTTGAGTTGCCTGCCAACGTCTTTGACGTTGTCACCAACGTGCCCCTGATGCACCAGGTGGTTGTTGCTCAGCTTGCAGCAGCTCGCCAGGGAACTCACAAGGTCAAGGGCCGCGGTGAAGTTTCTGGAGCTGGCCGTAAGCCTTTCAAGCAGAAGGGAACCGGTCGTGCCCGTCAGGGTTCGATCCGTGCCCCTCAGCACCGCGGTGGTGGCATCGTCCACGGTCCAGTGCCCCGCGACTACTCGCAGCGCACCCCGAAGAAGATGGTGCAAAAGGCTCTCTTGAGCGCACTGTCGGACCGCGCACGCGCTGACCGCATTCACGTGGTCAAGGGCCTGGGAACCGACAAGGCGCCCTCGACCAAGATTGCTTCTGCTCTCATCGCGCAGACCGCTCCTGGTCGCAACGTGTTGATTGTGGTGGGTCGGGACGACGTGAACGGTCAGAAGAGCGTTCGCAATCTTCCTGGCATCCACGCTGTTCACCCCGATCAGCTCAACGCCTACGACGTTCTCAACAGTGACGACATCATCTTCACCGCTGAGGCATTTGAGACCTTCGTGGCAGCGAAAGCTGACACGGCCAAGGGAGGCAAATAATGAGTGTTCACGCGATTGCTTGGAACAAGGATCCTCGTGATGTCATTGTTCGCCCGATTGTTAGCGAGAAGAGCTACACCCTGATTGACCAGGGCAAGTACACCTTCGAGGTTGACCCCCGCGCGACGAAGACCGAAATCAAGCTGGCCATCGAGAAGATCTTCAATGTGAAGGTCTCCTCGGTCAACACCTTGAACAAGACCGGTAAGACTCGCCGCACCAAGTTTGGGGCTGGAAAGCGCAAGGACACCAAGCGTGCCATTGTCTCTCTCGCCTCTGGCTCCATCGACATCTTCACGGCTGTGGGATAGGTAGGAAGAACATGGCTATTCGCAAATACAAGCCGACGACCCCTGGTCGCCGTGGCTCTTCTGTTGCTGATTTCCAGGAAATCACCCGCAGCACGCCCGAGAAGTCGTTGCTCAGGCCTCTGCCGAAGACGGGTGGTCGCAACAGCAGCGGTCGCATCACGACCCGTCACATCGGTGGTGGCCACAAGCGCCAGTACCGCGTGATCGACTTCCGTCGCGATGACAAGGATGGCGTGAACGCCAAGGTCGCTCACATCGAGTACGACCCCAACCGCACCGCGCGCATCGCACTGCTGCACTTCATCGATGGCACCAAGCGCTACATCATCGCCCCGAACAAACTTCGCCAGGGTGACATTGTGGAGTCAGGTCCGAACGCCGACATCAAGCCCGGCAACAACCTGCCGTTGCGCAACATCCCCGTGGGTACCGTTATCCACGCGATCGAACTGCGTCCCGGTGGTGGTGCCAAGATGGCTCGCTCCGCTGGTGCTTCGGTTCGTCTCGTTGCCAAGGATGGCCCCAACGCCCAGCTGCGTTTGCCTTCCGGTGAAATCCGCAACGTTGACGCTCGCTGCCGCGCCACCATTGGTGAGGTCGGCAACGCCGAGCAGTCCAACATCAACTGGGGTAAGGCTGGCCGTATGCGCTGGAAGGGTGTTCGCCCGACCGTCCGCGGTGTTGCTATGAACCCGGTTGACCACCCCCACGGTGGTGGTGAGGGTAAGACCTCTGGTGGTCGTCACCCCGTAAGCCCTTGGGGTCAGTCTGAGGGGCGCACCCGCTCCCCGAAGAAGGCCAGCAACAAGCAAATCGTTCGTCGTCGCACCGTCGGCAAGAAGCGTTAGTAGGAGAGTAAGACATGCCTCGTAGCCTTAAAAAGGGACCCTTCGTGGATGACCACCTCCTCCAGAAGGTGTTTCGTCAGAACGAAGCCAACACCAAGAACGTGATCAAGACCTGGTCGCGTCGCTCGATGATTGTGCCGGCAATGCTCGGTCACACCATCGCGGTACACGATGGCCGCAAGCACATCCCCGTGTTTGTGACCGAGACCATGGTGGGCCACAAGCTCGGCGAGTTTGCCCCCACCCGCACTTTCCGTGGTCACGAAAAGGACGACAAGAAAGGCCGTCGCCGCTAAGCGCGGTGATGAGGAGGTAGTCACATGGTTGAATCCATCGCACGGGTGCGCAACATCCGCGTTACCCCACAGAAGGCTCGTCGTGTCGTCGACTTGATCCGTGGCAAGCAGGCCCAGGAGGCTCTTGCAGTGCTTAAGTTTGCCCCCCAGTCGGCCAGTGAGCCCATCGCCAAGGTTGTTGCCTCTGCAATGGCCAACGCACGGGTCACCGCCGACAAGGACGGCATTTTCCTGGACGACCAGGACCTGTTCGTTGCTCGCGCCTTTGTTGATGAGGGCATCACTTTGAAGCGGTTTAGGCCGCGCGCTCAGGGTCGAGCATTCCGTATCAACAAGCGCACCAGCCACATCACTGTTGTGCTGGCAACGCCCGACGAGGCTTCGGTGAACCCGGGCCGCTCATCACAGAAGGCTGGCAAGTAACTATGGGTCAGAAAGTTCATCCGTACGGCTTCCGCCTCGGTATCATCAAGGACTGGC
>CAZQIH010000004.1:8141-17038 GCA_964593715.1 uncultured Microbacteriaceae bacterium | reverse complement strand
CGACCACGTGTCGCGCTGGTTCTCTGACTCGACCAAAAAGGGTCAGCGTTACGCAGACTTCGTTGCCGAAGACGTGCTCATCCGCAAGTTCCTCCAGAAGGAACTCGACCGAGCCGGCATCGCACGCATCGAGATCGAGCGCACCCGTGACCGCGTCCGCGTAGACATCCACTCGGCACGCCCTGGAATTGTTATCGGCCGTCGTGGTGCCGAGGCTGAGCGCATCCGCGCTGACCTCGAGGACATGACCAAGAAGCAGATCCAGCTGAACATTCTCGAGGTCAAGAACCCCGAGAACGAAGCCCAGCTGGTTGCCCAGGGTATTGCTGAGCAGCTGAGCGCTCGTGTGGCATTCCGTCGCGCAATGCGCAAGGGTCTCCAGGGCGCACAGCGCGCTGGCGCCAAAGGTATTCGTATCCAGGTGTCTGGCCGTCTGGGTGGCGCTGAAATGAGCCGTTCCGAGTTCTACCGCGAGGGTCGGGTTCCACTGCACACTCTGCGTGCGAACATCGACTACGGGTTCTACGAGGCTCGCACAACCTTTGGTCGTATCGGCGTCAAGGTCTGGATTTACAAGGGCGACATCACCAACAAGGAACTGGCTCGCGAGCAGGCAAACGCCCGCTCACAGCGACCAGACCGCCCTGCTGGTGGGCCTCGCCGTGGACCGGCTGCTGTTGCAGCCGCAGAGGCAGCACCCGTTGCTGCAGGGGGAGCCGAGTAAGCATGTTGATTCCTCGCAAGGTCAAGTTCCGTAAGCAGCACCACCCGAAGCGCGGCGGTCACGCCACCGGTGGTACCACGGTTGCTTTTGGTGAGTTTGGTATCCAAGCCACCACCAGCGCTTACGTCACCAACCGTCAGATTGAGGCAGCGCGTATCGCGATGACTCGTCACATCAAGCGTGGTGGGAAGGTGTGGATCAACATCTACCCCGACCGCCCGCTCACCAAGAAGCCCGCGGAAACCCGCATGGGTAGTGGTAAAGGTTCGCCGGAATGGTGGATTGCCAACGTCAAGCCAGGACGCGTCCTCTTTGAGGTCGCAGGCGTGAGCGAAGAACTCGCTCGCGAGGCCATGACTCGTGCGATTCACAAGCTTCCGTTGAAGGCACGCATCATCAAGCGCGAGGAGGGCATGTAATGGCTGTGGGAACGAAAGAACTTACACCTGCTGATCTCGACACATTCGAGGATGAGCGCCTCTTGGACGAGCTTCGTCGCGCCAAGGAAGAGCTCTTCAACCTGCGTTTCCAGTCGGCCACCGGCCAGCTGGACAACCACGGTCGCGTTCGCGCCGTGAAGCGCGACATTGCTCGTCTTTACACCGTGATTCGCGAACGCGAGCTCGGCATTCGGGCGGCACCGGCACCAATCGAGAAGCCAGCTAAGAAGTCTGCAAAGAAGAGCGAAAGCTCTGAGCCTGAAGCTACTGAGGAGAGTGCATAATGGCCACCGATGTGAAGAAGGGCCACGAGTCCGCAGCGCGCGACGTTCGCGACAAGGACGCCCGTGGTTACCGCAAGGTTCGCCGTGGTTATGTCACCAGCGACAAGATGGACAAGACCATCGTCGTCGAGGTTGAAGACCGCGTGAAGCACCCCCTCTATGGCAAGGTTGTGCGTCGATCCTCCAAGATCAAGGCCCACGATGAGCAGAACACTGCAGGTATTGGCGACTTGGTGGTCATCACCGAGACCCGTCCGCTCTCTGCAACCAAGCGTTGGCGTCTAGTCGAAATCGTTGAGAAGGCGAAGTAACCCATGATTCAGCAAGAGTCCCGTCTAAAAGTTGCCGACAACACCGGCGCCAAGGAACTATTGGCGATCCGTGTTCTCGGTGGATCCGGACGTCGCTACGCCGGCCTGGGTGACATCATCGTCGCCACGGTCAAGGACGCAATTCCTGGTGGCAACGTCAAGAAGGGTGAGGTCGTCAAGGCCGTCATCGTTCGCACCGTCAAGGAGACCCGTCGTGGAGATGGCTCCTACATCAAGTTCGACGAGAACGCCGCTGTGATCATCAAGAACAAAGAGGGCGAGCCCCGCGGAACCCGTATTTTCGGTCCCGTTGGCCGCGAACTCCGCGACAAGCGCTTCATGAAGATCATTTCGTTGGCTCCGGAGGTTATCTAACAATGGCAAAGATCAAAAAGGGTGACCTCGTTCAGGTCATCACTGGTGCAACCGAAGCCCGTGGCGGCGACCGCGGTAAGCAGGGTCGCGTCATTGAGGTGCTCGCTGAGCAGAACCGCATCCTCGTAGAGGGTGTCAACTACGTCAAGAAGCACGTCCGTGTTGGCCAGAGCAATCGTGGCGCCAAGACTGGTGGCATTGAGACCCACGAGGCACCCATTCACATCTCGAATGTGGCACTCGTGGACCCCAAGTCCAAGAAGCCCACTCGCGTGGGATTCCAGACCAAGACCGTAACCAAGAACGGTGCGACCAAGCAGGTTCGCGTTCGTGTTGCGAAGAAGTCAGGAGAAGAGCTCTAATGGCCACCTCAACTGCCGAGGCAAAGGCACCTTCGGTGCCTCGTCTCAAAGCTGTCTACCGCAAGGACATCGTTCCTGCCCTCACCGAGCAGTTCGGTTACACCAACCCTCACCAGGTCCCAGGCCTCGTGAAGGTCGTGGTGAACACCGGTGTTGGTGAAGCAGCCCGTGACTCCAAGGTCATCGAGGGGGCCGTTCGCGACCTCACTCAGATCACCGGTCAGAAGCCCGTTGTCACCCTGGCGCGCAAGTCCATCGCTCAGTTCAAGCTGCGCGAGGGCATGCCCATTGGTGCTCACGTGACGCTTCGTGGCAACCGGGCATGGGAGTTCGTTGACCGCCTGGTCAACCTCGCCCTTCCCCGCATCCGCGACTTCCGTGGTCTCAGCGACCGCCAGTTCGATGGCAACGGAAACTACACGTTTGGTATCACTGAGCAGTCGGTGTTCCACGAGATCAACCAGGACAACATCGACCGCGTTCGCGGTTTCGACATCACTGTCGTCACCACCGCGAAGACGGACGATGAAGGCCGCGCCCTTTTGCTGGCGTTGGGATTCCCCTTCGCTCAGCGGAACACAACCGAGGCCTAAAGGCCCCATAACTGACAAGGTCGGCCCGGGTGTCCCCGGAGTCGAAACCAGCCAGAGAAAAGAGAAGCACCATGACCATGACAGATCCGGTCGCAGACATGCTGACCAGGCTGCGCAACGCCAACTCGGCACACCACGACTCCGTGTCGATGCCGAGTTCGAAGTTGAAGACCCACCTCGCTGACATTCTCAAGCGTGAGGGTTACATCGCTTCGTGGAAGACCGAAGACGCCAAGGTGGGCCAAGCCCTGACCCTTGAGCTCAAGTACGGACAGAACCGTGAGCGCTCCATTGTGGGGATCAAGCGCGTGTCTAAGCCCGGTCTTCGCGTTTACGCAAAGTCGACCGAAATCCCCAAGGTCCACGGTGGTCTTGGCATCGCAATCTTGTCGACCTCGTCCGGTCTGCTGACCGACAAGGAAGCCAACAAGAAAGGCGTGGGTGGGGAAGTCCTCGCCTACGTGTGGTGATCGCTGATGTCACGTATTGGTCGTTTACCTATTGATATTCCTTCGGGCGTGGACATCACGATCGATGGACAGCACGTCGCAGTCAAGGGCCCCAAGGGCGAACTTGCTCTCACCGTGAAGGAGCCCATTGAGGCTTCGAAGGTTGAGAACCAGGTCATCGTCACGCGTCCCGACGACGAGCGTGCTTCGCGCTCCTTGCACGGTTTGAGCAGAACCCTGATCAATAACTTGATCATCGGTGTCACCGAGGGTTACAAGAAAGAGCTCGAAATCGTCGGAACGGGTTACCGTATTGCCTCGCAGGGCCAGGGTGTCGAGTTCCAGCTCGGCTACTCTCACCCCATCACGGTGCAGCCACCCGAGGGCATCACCTTCACTGTGGAGGGCAACACCAAGCTGGTTGTCAGCGGTATTGACAAGCAAGCCGTCGGTGAGGTCGCCGCGAATATTCGCAAACTGCGCAAGCCAGAGCCTTACAAGGGCAAGGGTGTTCGCTACGCCGGCGAGAACGTTCGCCGCAAGGCTGGAAAGGCTGGTAAGTAATCATGGCTTTCTCGAGAGGAAAGAGCCGTTCGGCCGCGAGAGATCGCCGTCACACGCGCTTGCGCAAGAAGGTTGTGGGTACCGCAGAGAAGCCACGTTTAGTCGTGACTCGCTCGGCCCGCCACGTATTCGTCCAGGTAGTCGACGACCAGAAGGGCCACACCGTGGCTTCTGCCTCGACCATGGAAGCGGACTTCCGCTCCTTTGCTGGAGACAAGACCGCCAAGGCCAAGCGCATTGGTGAAGTCATCGCTGAGCGTGCAAAGAAGGCCGGCGTTGCCGCTGTCGTCTTTGACCGCGGTGGTAACCGCTACGCCGGTCGCGTTGCCGCAATTGCTGAAGGCGCACGAGAGAGTGGATTGGAACTGTGAGCGAAGAAGTTAAGGACGAAGCAGTGGTGGAAGAAACTCCGGTTGCTGCTGTCGTAGCTGAAGAAGACACCTCGTCGGAGCCTCGTGAGGCCCGTCGCGGAAGTCGCGAGCGTAACCCCAACGCGCGTGAGCGCGGTGCCCGTGACACCGAGAAGAGCCAGTTCCTCGAGCGTGTTGTCACCATCAACCGCGTATCCAAGGTCGTCAAGGGTGGTCGTCGCTTTAGCTTCACCGCACTGGTCGTTGTCGGAGACGGTAACGGCATGGTTGGCGTTGGCTACGGCAAGGCCCGTGAGGTCCCTACCGCCATCTCCAAGGGTGTTGAGGACGCGAAGAAGAAGTTCTTCCGCGTTCCCCGCGTTGCCCAGACCATTCCTCACCCCGTCCAGGGTGAGGCAGCGGCCGGCGTGGTGCTTTTGCGCCCCGCAACCCCTGGTACCGGTGTTATCGCCGGTGGTCCGGTCCGCGCCGTCCTCGAGTGCGCCGGTATTCACGATGTGCTGAGCAAGTCGTTGGGATCCTCCAACACCCTCAACATCGTGCACGCCACTGTCGCAGCTTTGAAGATGCTTGAAGAGCCCCGCGCTGTTGCCGCTAGGCGCAACGCTGAGTTCGATGAGATTGCCCCCGCGCACTTCATCCGTGCCGAAAAAGAAGCTGCTGCTGCAGCGAAGGCTGGTGCGTAATGGCAAAGAAACTCAAAGTAACCCAGATTAAGTCGATCATTAGTGAGAAGCCCAACATGGCTCCCACGCTTCGCAGCCTTGGCTTGCGCAAGATCGGCCAGTCCGTTGTCCGTGAAGATACGCCCGTGAACCGCGGGTATGTGCGCACCGTCGCACACCTGGTGAAGGTCGAGGAGATTGACTAATGGCTGAAGAGAAGAAGCCAGCAGCAAAGAAGCCTGCTGCAGCGAAGCCCGCTGCCGCTAAGCCTGCTGCCGCTAAGAAGCCCGCCGCCAAGGCACCTGCTGCGAAAGCAGCTCCAGCCAAAGCTGCTGCAAAGCCTGCCGCTGCTAAGGCCGCTGCTGCCAAGCCCGCTGCGAAAGCTGCCGCGAAGCCTGCAGCTAACGCTCCCGCTGCGAAGGCTGCTCCTGCTAAAGCTGCCGCTAAGCCTGCTGCCAAGGCACCCGCTGCCAAGGCCGCTCCGGCTAAAGCTGCTGCTAAGCCTGCGACTGAAGAGAAGAAGGCCGCCCCTGCAAAGAAGGCCGCTCCTTCCAAGAAGGCTGCGAAGCCCGAGGTTGACGCTCGTCCCGGTGTTGTGAAGCTTCACCACTTGCGTCCCGCCGTTGGTGCCAAGAAGGCCAAGACCCGTGTTGGTCGTGGTGAGGGTTCCAAGGGTAAGACTGCTGGTCGCGGTACCAAGGGTACGAAGGCCCGTTACCAGGTGCGTCCTGGTTTCCAGGGTGGTCAGCTGACCTCGGTCATGCGTGCTCCGAAATTGCGCGGATTCAAGAACCCGTTCCGCGTTGAGTACCAGGTAGTCAACGTCGGTCGTTTGGCTGAGCTCTACCCCAAGGGTGGAAACGTCACGATCGCCGATCTCGTTGCCAAGGGTGCTGTTCGCAAGAACCAGAAGGTCAAGGTTCTCGCCGAGGGCGACCTGAGCGTTGCTTTGAGCGTCTCCGTCGACAAGGTCTCTAAGCAGGCCGCCGACAAGATTGCCAAAGCTGGCGGTTCAGTCAGCGAATAGGTTCTGAAGGGCGGTTACAGGAGGCGCTCGCTTTCTGTAACCCCACTTCAACCCGGTAAGCTCGAAACCGCGTGCTGTAGGGCACCTGGCAGGAGGATGATGTGTTTAGCGCTCTAGGGAGAGTCTTCAAGACTCCTGACTTGCGGCGAAAAATTGCGTTCACCCTCTTTATGGTGGGGCTCTTCCGTATGGGATCCTTTATCCCCGCACCATTTGTCGACTACCGCAACGTGCAGCAGTGTCTTGCAGGTACCAGCGGAACGGCTGGTCTCTATGAGTTGGTCAACCTCTTCAGCGGCGGTGCTTTGCTCCAGCTGTCGATTTTTGCGTTGGGCATCATGCCTTACATCACCGCGGCAATCATTACGCAGCTTCTGCGTGTGGTTATTCCGCACTTTGAGTCGCTCCACAAGGAGGGCCAGGCCGGTCAGGGCAAGCTGACTCAGTACACCCGGTACATGACCATTGGTCTTGCTCTCTTGCAGTCGACCACCTTGATTACTGTTGCCCGCAGTGGCGCTCTCTTTGGCGCTAACTCTGGGGTCCCCGCGTGTAACCAGCTGCTATCTAACGACGCCTGGTACGCCATCATGCTGATGGTCATCACCATGACAGCCGGTACAGGCCTGATCATGTGGTTCGGTGAGATGATCACTGAACGCGGCGTGGGTAATGGAATGTCGCTGCTGATCTTCGTGTCTATCGCCGCAACCTTCCCCTCGTCCCTCTGGGCGATTGCTCAGGCCGAGGGCTTCGAAATCTTCATCATCGTCTTGGCCGTGGGTCTGGTAATCCTCGGCCTGGTCGTCTTCGTTGAGCAGTCACAGCGCCGCGTGCCGGTTCAGTACGCCAAGCGCATGGTGGGTCGCCGCACGTTTGGCGGCTCCAACACCTACATCCCCATCAAGGTCAACATGGCCGGTGTTATCCCGGTCATCTTCGCGTCGTCTTTGCTGTATTTGCCAGCTCTTCTTGCCCAGTTCAACCAGCCAGGTGTTGGTGGCGAGGCACCTGAGTGGGTTGTCTGGATTCAGAACAATTTCACTTCTGGTGACAACCCCCTCTACATGGCGGTGTATTTCCTCCTGATCGTGGGCTTTACCTACTTCTATGTGGCCATCATCTTCAACCCCGAAGAGGTTGCGGACAACATGAAGCGCTACGGCGGATTCATTCCCGGTATTCGCGCCGGCCGTCCGACTGCCGAGTACCTCGACTACGTCTTGACCCGGATTACTCTCCCGGGATCGCTCTATCTGGGTCTGGTGGCTCTGATTCCTCTGATTGCGTTGGCCACGGTGAACGCGAACCAGAACTTCCCCTTCGGTGGTGCAAGCATCCTGATCATCGTGGGCGTCGGTTTGGACACCATCAAGCAGATTGACTCTCAGTTGCAGCAGCGCCACTACGAGGGCCTTCTGAAGTGATGGCCGAGGGAACCAGAATTCTCCTGATTGGTCCCCCCGGAGCGGGCAAGGGCACGCAGGCAATTGAGCTCTCACGGGCTTTCTCGGTTCCGGCGATTTCGACGGGTGATATTTTCCGCGAGAACGTTCGTAATGAGACTCCTCTGGGGCTCCAGGCAAAAAGTTTCATGGATGCGGGTAACAATGTTCCCGATTCCCTGACCAACGATTTGATTACCGACCGTTTGGCCTCCCCGGATTGTGCGGGCGGGTTTCTTCTGGATGGTTACCCCCGCACCACCGATCAGGTCCGTCACCTGGACAACTTCCTGGCTGAACACCACACCAAGCTTGACGTGGTTGTTCAGCTAGTGGCAGAGCCTGACATTGTGGTGGAGCGTTTGCGCAAGCGCGCACTGGAGCAGGGACGCACGGATGATGACGAGGCTGTGGTGCGCCACCGCCTGGATGTCTATGCAGAACAGACCGCTCCACTGATTGACGTCTATTCGGCCCGCGGACTTGTGGTCGCAATTGATGGTATTGGTGACATTGCTGAAGTGACCGGTCGCATCATGGATGCCCTGCAGGCCCGGGGAATTACGCCCTAAATTCTTTACTGTCTAGGACTTGTGCGAGATAGCGCGCCGGCCTAAGATAGAGATTTGGTGTGAAAAAGGCTTTCGAGACTTTTCTGCTCCAACGCATGACCAGCAGTACTTCACCAGTTAACAAGATACGAGGCTATGGCCAACAAAGACGGCGTCATCGAAATCGAAGGTTCGGTAGTCGAAGCCCTTCCTAACGCGATGTTCCGAGTCGAGTTGACCAACGGTCACAAGGTTCTTGCTCACATTTCGGGGAAAATGCGTCAGCACTACATCCGAATTTTGCCTGAAGACAAGGTAATTGTTGAGTTGAGTCCCTATGACTTGACCCGCGGCCGCATTGTTTACCGGTACAAGTAACCACTGGATAAGGAACGGCCCGGGAATCCGCTCGGGCACGAGGCCAGCGACAACAAGGAAAAGATCATGAAGGTAAGCGCCAGCGTCAAGCCGATGTGTGACAAGTGCAAGGTGATTCGTCGCCATGGCAACGTCATGGTGATTTGCGAGAACCCGCGTCACAAGCAGCGTCAAGGCTAAATAACTCAATATCTAAAGGCAGAGTCGAGAACCCGCTTCGGTGGGGGACTCCTCGGGTGGAGGCCCGGGCACAGATTCTGTCGCAGACCTCCACATGCAGCAGGAGAAAGTACATGGCACGTCTTGCCGGAGTCGATATTCCCCGCGACAAGCGGGTTGAAATCGCCCTAACCTACAT
>CAZQIH010000004.1:5102-8041 GCA_964593715.1 uncultured Microbacteriaceae bacterium | reverse complement strand
AGACCACACGATCTAGAGTCACGGAGAACACACACATGGCAGCACCAAAGTCCGCCGTCCGCAAGCCGCGGCGTAAGACCAAGAAGAATGTCGCTGTGGGCCAGGCCCACATCAAGTCGACGTTCAACAACACCATCGTTTCCATCACTGACCCGACTGGCGCCGTTATTTCCTGGGCGTCCTCCGGTGGCGTGGGCTTCAAGGGCTCCCGCAAGTCGACCCCCTTTGCCGCTCAGTTGGCCGCCGAGTCTGCAGCTCGCCAGGCACAAGAGCACGGCATGAAGAAGGTTGACGTGTTCGTCAAGGGACCGGGCTCCGGTCGTGAGACGGCAATTCGTTCTCTCCAGGCCGCCGGCCTGGAGGTGGGCTCGATTACCGATGTGACCCCTCAGGCTCACAACGGTTGCCGTCCGCCCAAGCGTCGTCGCGTCTAGTTCCAGGCGGCGAATCTGAGCCCAGAATCGCCACCACCCCAGTCCCCCACAAACAAACAGGTAGACACGGTCCAGGCCGTAATCCTCAACCGAGTGTCATATAGCGGACACTTTGCCGAAAGGAAACCACAGTGCTCATTGCACAACGCCCCACCCTCACAGAAGAAAAAATCTCCGAGTTCCGCTCAGCCTTCATCATTGAGCCCTTGGAGCCCGGTTTTGGTTACACACTGGGTAACTCCATGCGCAGGACTCTCTTGTCCTCGATCCCTGGCGCCGCTGTCACCAGCATCCGCCTGGACGGAGTGCTCCACGAGTTCTCGACCATTGCTGGCGTGAAAGAAGACGTCACCGAGATCATCCTGAACATCAAGACCCTCGTTGTCTCAAGCGAGCACGACGAGCCCATCACCGCGTATCTGCGCAAGCAGGGTGGTGGCGTTGTGACCGCTGCTGACATCCAGGCTCCTGCCGGTGTCGAGGTGCACAACCCTGAACTTCACATCGCGACCCTGAACGACAAGGCTAGCTTCGAGCTCGAGCTCACCATTGAGCGCGGTCGCGGCTATGTCTCCTCGGTTCAGAACCGCAACGAGTATGCCGAAGCCGGCCAGATTCCGATCGACTCGATCTACTCGCCAGTCCTCAAGGTCACCTACCGTGTGGAGGCAACTCGTGCCGGTGAGCGCACCGACTTCGACCGCCTCGTGGTCGATGTCGAGACCAAGCCTTCGATGAGCCCCAAGGATGCTGTTGCGTCCTCTGGTCGCACCCTCGTTGAGCTCTTTGGCCTCGCCCGCGACCTGAACGTTGAGGCCGAGGGTATTGAAATCGGACCGGCTCCTGTTGAAGCCGTTCTGTCCAGCGAAATGGCTATGCCCATTGAGAGCCTCGACCTGTCTGTGCGCAGCTACAACTGCCTCAAGCGTGAAGGCATCAACACGGTCAGCGAATTGGTTGCTCTTTCTGAGCACCAGCTCATGAACATTCGCAACTTCGGACAGAAGTCCGTTGACGAGGTTCGCGACAAGTTGGTCGAAATGGGCCTGTCGTTGAAGGACCCCATGCCCGGATTTGATGGCGCAGCGTTCTACAGCGGCCTGGAATCAGAAGAAGAGTACTAAATCGGTGGTTTCCCACCGCTCAGCGTGACACACGGAAGAGAACACAACAATGCCTAAGCCCACTAAAGGACCCCGCCTCGGAGGCGGACCTGCCCACGAGCGCTTGATGCTGGCGAACCTGGCTACTGCCCTGTTCACCCACGGACGCATCCAGACCACTGAGACGAAGGCCAAGCGCCTGCGTCCCTTGGCTGAGCGCATGGTCACCTTCGCAAAGCGCGGTGACCTGCACGCCAGGCGTCGCGTGATGACGATCATCCGTGACAAGTCTGCTGTGCACAAGCTCTTCATGGAGATCGCTCCTCTGGTGGACAAGCGTGAAGGTGGATACACCCGCATCGTCAAGACCGGTTACCGCAAGGGTGACAACGCCCCCATGGCAGTCATTGAGCTCGTTCTCGAGCCCGTGAACCCCAAGCCAAAGACGAAGAAGGCCAAGCCTGAGCCTGAGAAGCCCACTGTTGTTGCCGCTGAGGCAGCCCCTGAGGTTGTGGAAGAGCTCGACCCGGTTGAGGGCGCTGAGGAGACCACGGAATCTGTAGAGGTAGCGGTGGAAGAAACCACCGAAGCGCCCGCAGAGGACGTTGTTGAGGAAGCTCCTGCAGCCGATGAGGCTCCAGCTGAGGAACCCGCTGCGGAAGAACCCGCAGCTGAGGAACCAGCAGCCGAGGCCGCTGATGAGGCTCCTGCAGAAGAAGAGTCCAAGTAGTTCAGAGTTCCTACCCTCGGCTCTACACTGTCTGAGGTGAGAACGCGGCTTCGTATTGACCTCGCCTATGCAGGCGGAGGTTATTCGGGCTGGGGTATTCAACCCGGTCTCAAGACTGTGCAGAACGAGTTGGAACAGGCTCTCGCTACCACGCTTCGTATTGATCGCTCTCTCGTGCGCACCGTGGTCGCTGGCCGCACGGACGCCGGCGTTCACGCGCTCGGGCAAGTGTGTCACTGTGATCTTCCCGAAGGGGTAGAGCTCACCACCGCGGGGTTTGCGAACCTCGGCAAAAAGGTTCAAGGCGCCCTGCGCCAGGAGCCCATCACCATCAACCGGATTTCCTTGGCACCAGAAGGGTTTGATGCGAGGTTTTCCCCTCTGTCTCGGACCTACCAGTACCGCATCGCGGATTCTCAGGCGGCGAACAATCCTCTGCACCGTGCATTCACGGTCCACAACACGTATCCGCTCGATTTTGACTCGATGGTGGAGCTCGGGCACCAACTCGTGGGGCTCCATGACTGGGCTGCATTTTGCCGTCCCCGCGTGGGGGCGACAACGATTCGCGAACTCCAGTCGTATGAGTGGGTCCGTGATCACGACGGGGTCATGGTGGCAACCATTACCTCCGACGCGTTTTGTCACTCGATGGTGCGCGCACTGGTGGGA
>CAZQIH010000004.1:0-5092 GCA_964593715.1 uncultured Microbacteriaceae bacterium | reverse complement strand
CTGCGGTGGCGGTGGGGCGCGGAAAACTCACCATCGCGCAGGTGTTGGCCATTCGCGAAGCGAAGAAGAGGACCAGTGACTTCGTCATCATGCCTCCGCACGGGCTCGCACTGGTGTCGATTGCTTATCCTGATGATGCGCAGCTAGCCGAGCGGGCTGCTCTCACCCGCAACAGGAGAGCTGCTGACCCGGATTGACCCCTGTGGTTATGTCCTCTAAGCTGGGACGCTGGTGCCAGTCGCCGACTGTGTACTTGGTTGAGCCCTCCACCGGGTAGTTCTCTCAGGAGAACGCCCACCGGAGCGGGATTCAAGAACTCCTCGAACCGTAAAGGAATGTCGCATGACGCGCACATTTTCACCCAAGCCCGCTGATGTTCAGCGCAACTGGCTGGTTATCGACGCCACTGACGTGGTCTTGGGACGCCTTGCGTCCCACACAGCCGCTCTTCTGCGCGGCAAGCACAAGCCGACCTTCGCCCCTCACATGGACATGGGCGACCACGTCATCATTGTGAACGCGGACAAGGTTGCGCTCACTGGGTCCAAGTTGACTCAGAAGATAGCGTACCGCCACTCGGGTTTCCCGGGAGGACTCACTGCCACCAGCTATGCAGATCTTCTGGAGAAGAACCCCGTTCGTGCCGTGGAAAAAGCGGTTCGCGGAATGCTCCCCAAGAACACCCTTGGTCGCGCCCAGATGGACAAGCTCAAGGTCTATGCGGGTGCCGATCACCCTCACCAGGCTCAATTGCCTAAGCCCTACTCTCTCGACCAGATCGCGCAGTAGCGCTAGAGCCTTAAGGACATAAAAAATGGACAAGCCCGAAGAGACCGTGGAAGCCGCAGAAGCTGTGGAGATTCCCCAGACTTACACCACCGAGACTCCTGCTAACGCAGTTGTTGAGAAGAAGCCCCGCCCCGCCCTCACCGTGGGTGGAAACGCTGTGGGTCGCCGCAAGCAGGCTATTGCCCGCGTTCGCTTGGTTCCAGGTTCTGGAAACTACACCGTGAACGGCCGCACTCTCGAGCAGTACTTCCCCAACAAGCTCCACCAGCAGCTGATCAACGACCCGTTCACGGTTCTTGACCTCGGTGGAAGCTACGACGTTGTCGCCCGCATCACCGGCGGTGGCCCTTCCGGCCAAGCTGGTGCGCTGCGTCTGGGTATCGCGCGCGCGCTGAACCTGATCGACGAAGAGAACAACCGCGCCTCGCTCAAGAAGTCTGGATTCCTTACCAGGGATTCACGCGTCAAAGAGCGCAAGAAGGCCGGTCTCAAGAAAGCCCGTAAGGCGCCTCAGTACTCGAAGCGTTAATCGCTTCCACGACGGGTCGCACCGATGGGTCGCTTATTTGGCACCGACGGGGTCCGGGGTCTCGCCAATGGCGAGCTCACCGCGGACCTTGTCGTTCGCCTATGCCAGAGCGCTGCCCTTGTTCTCACGAAGGGTCGTCACGCTGACGAACTCAAGGCCGAGGGCCGTCGACCGAAGGCTGTTGTGGCGCGAGACCCCAGGGTGTCAGGTCAGTTTCTCGCCTCCGCGGTATCGGCGGGCTTAGCGAGTTCTGGCATTGATGTCTTCGACGCTGGCGTGGTTCCGACCCCTGCGGCCGCGTTCCTTGTGAAGGACGGCAACTTTGATTTCGGTGTGATGGTCTCTGCCTCCCACAACCCAGCACCCGACAACGGAATCAAGTTTTTCTCCTTGGGCGGAACAAAGCTCCCCGATGAGGTCGAAGACCGCATTGAGGCAGCGATGTCGGAGCCACCTCTTGCTCCCACGGGCGATGGTGTGGGGCGAATCACGCGCTTTGCCGATGCTGAGGACCGCTATGTCCTTCATCTTCTGGGGACACTGGATCGCAGCCTCGAGGGAATCCACGTCGTGGTTGACTGCGCCCACGGCGCAGCATCGGGTATTTCCCCTCGTGTGTTCCGCGATGCCGGGGCAACGGTCACGGTGATTGGCAGTGAGCCGGATGGTTTGAACATTAACAGGGGCTATGGGTCCACTCACCTGGAGCCACTTCAGGAGGCCGTGCTCTCCCTCGGTGCTGATTTTGGTATTGCCCACGATGGGGATGCTGATCGGGCGCTCGCCATTGACCACAACGGGCGCGTGATTGATGGCGACCACATCATGGCCATCCTTGCGGTGTCCATGAAGGAAGCCGGTACCCTCGCCAACGACACCCTTGTGACCACCGTCATGTCGAACCTGGGGCTTCGGAAGGCTATGGAAGCCCACGGCATTGCTCTCAAGGAGACCGCCGTTGGTGACCGCTATGTGTTGGAAGAGCTTGCTGCCGAAGGCCTGAGCCTCGGCGGGGAACAGTCCGGCCACATCATTATGAGTAAGCATGCGACCACGGGAGATGGCATCCTGACAGGGATTCAATTGGCCAGGGAGGTTGTCCGTACCGGTCGGACATTGGCTGAGCTTGCTGATGTGATGGACGTGTTTCCTCAGGTCTTGAAGAATGTTTCTGGAGTTGATCGCGCCCGTTTGGCGAGCGATGAGGTCGTCGCCGCAACGGTCGCGGCAATTGAAGCAGAGCTTGGTGACAGTGGTCGGGTGCTCTTGAGGCCCTCTGGCACTGAAGCGCTCGTGCGGGTCATGGTTGAGGCCGCCGATGAGCACACTGCCCACCAGATGGCAGATCGCCTGGTGGACGTGGTTCGCACTCAGCTGGCGATCTAAATACGCCGCAGAGAAATCTTGTTGACGCGGTGATCCGAGTCTTTCTGCAACACCAGTGACGCGCGAGGCCTGGTGGGCAAAATATTGTCGTGCAGGTTTGGCTCATTGATGGTGCTCCACAGGCGCTTGGCCTCCGCGCGAGCCTCAGCGTCGCTCAAACTGGCATAGCGGTGGAAGTAGCTGCGGGGGTCGCTGAAGGCGCCCTGCTGGAGGTGGAGAAAGCGCTCTTCATACCAGGCCGCGATATCTGAGGTCCTGGCATCCACATAGATGCTGAAATCGAACAGGTCGCTCACCGCCAGGGCGGAGTTTGTCGCCGGGGGCGCCAAGACATTCAGCCCTTCGATGATGACGATGTCGGGGTGGGAGATCTCTTCGGTTTGGCTTGGAACCCTGTCATAGAGCAGGTGTGAATAGACCGGGGCGCTAACCGGGGAGACACCGCTCTTAATGCGCGACACAAAACGCAGCAGGGCCCGCCTGTCATAGCTTTCTGGGAAGCCTTTGCGCTCGAGTAGTCCTTTTTTCTTGAGCTCTGCCAGTGGCAGCAAGAATCCGTCGGTGGCGATCAAAGCGACGTTCGGGGTGTCAGGGTTCCGCTCGAGCAGGGTCTTCAGCACTCGGGATGTCGTGGATTTGCCGACAGCGACACTGCCGGCAATTCCTATGATGAAAGGAGTGTGGCGGAGATCATCGCCCAGAAACTGCCTGGTCATGTAGTGGAGGTGGCGTGAGCCCTCCACATAGAGAGCCAGTAGTCGCGCTAGTGGTTGATAGACCTCAGTGACTTCGTTCGCATCGAGCATGTCGCCAGCAGAGCGCACCCGCGCAAGATCATCATCCGTGAGTGGCAGAGGTGAGCGAGGGGCAAGCTCCGCCCAGCTGGCGCGGTCATAGTCAACAAATGGGCTGCCGTTGTCGAGACCGGTGGACGCGTGGGCCATCCCCCCAGGGTAGTGCGCCGGCTCTCTGGGCGCCCATCGCCTAGACTCGCAGTCATGTGTGGAATTGTCGGTTACGTCGGTGAGAGGTCCTCGATTGAGGTCCTTCTTGGCGGTCTCAGGCGTCTCGAATACCGCGGTTATGACTCTGCGGGCGTGGCCATTGTGACCCCTGATCAAGGCTTGGTTTCTCACAAGCGTTCGGGAAAACTTGGCATTCTGAGCGACGACTTGAGCCACAGTCCACTGGCTGAGGGTCACACCGGTATTGCACACACCCGCTGGGCAACGCACGGCGGTCCCACTGATGACAATGCGCACCCTCACCTTGGTGATGGTGGCAAATTGGCGTTGATTCACAACGGCATCATCGAAAACTTTCACGAGCTCAAGCAGGAGCTTCTTGCAGAGGGCGAAGAGTTCCTGAGCGAAACCGATTCCGAGGTTGCGGCCTTGATGGTGGGGCGCAGCTATCGGGAGCACGGCGATCTCACCAAGGCCATGCAGGCAGTCGTTGCACGCCTTGAGGGCGCGTTCACCCTGTTGGTCGTCCACCAGGATGAGCCGGGCGTTGTGGTGGGAGCGAGGCGCAACTCACCCTTGGTGGTGGGGCTTGGCGAGGGAGAAAACTTCCTGGGCTCTGATGTCGCAGCCTTTGTGGCATACACAAAAAAGGCGATGGCTCTTGGTCAAGACCAAATCGTCACCTTGCGCTCCACCGAGGTGAGCGTCATGACCTTTGATGGTGACCCCGTTGAGGCGGCACCCTTCGATATTGATTGGGACGCCTCCGCTGCCGACAAGGGTGGTTGGTCAAGCTTTATGGCCAAGGAGATCTCCGAGGAACCAGAAGCCGTGGCCAACACGATTCGCGGGCGCCTTGGCGAGGACGGAACGGTTCTGTTACCTGAGCTCGACGCGCTGATTGGGGATGGCAGCGCCATCAACCGGATCATCTTTGTGGCGTGTGGCACAGCGGCCTACGCGTCCATGGTCGGTGTCTACGCAATCGAGAAGTGGTCGGGGATTCCCGTGGCTGTTGAGCTCTCCCACGAGTTCCGTTACCGTGAGCCAGCTATTGACGAGCGCACCCTGGTGGTCTCGGTCAGCCAGTCCGGTGAAACCATGGACACTTTGATGGCCGTTCGCTACGCGGAAGAGCGCGGGGCCAAGACTCTCTCGATTTGTAACACCCAGGGAGCCACCATTCCCCGTGAATCCGGTGCCGCGCTCTATACCCACGCGGGACCGGAGGTGGCCGTTGCCTCCACGAAAGCGTTCCTGGCCCAGGTTGTGGCCTGCTACCTGCTTGGCATGTATTTGGGGCAAGCCAGAGGCTTGCTCAGTGCCAAGGAATCAGCCGCGCTTGCCGAGGACCTTCACAAACTGCCGGGCCAGCTCGAAGAGATGGTCAAGACCGGGCCTCGCATCCAGGAGCTTGCGCGCT
>CAZQIH010000003.1:0-20810 GCA_964593715.1 uncultured Microbacteriaceae bacterium | reverse complement strand
CTCCACCTTCTCCAGACCGAATCGCAGGCTCGCGCCGCCGAAGCGGCCTCTTTGCGGGAAGCGCTTGGCGACATCGAGTCGGTGAGACCAGAACCGGGGGAGGACGTGAGACTCACCGAGACGATTGCACGTCTCACCAACACCGAGGATTTGAGGGCGGCGGCGCTTCACGCGAAGAACGCATTGGCCTCCGACTCCCTGGCCATCGAGGTTCGAGACGCTGAGGGTCTCATTGACGAAGCGTTGAAAGCCCTCGAGCGCGTGGTGGGTGTCGATGCAACGCTCGAGCCGATTCGCCAAACCCTTGCCGAGGCCAGTTACCAAGTTGCCGAGGTCTCGACATCACTCGCGGGCTATCTTGCAGGGCTTGAGGGCGATGGAGGGCTCAGTTTGGAAGCGAGCCACGAGAGGCTCGCGAGTCTCAACCAGCTCCTTCGTCGCTATGGCCCAACCCTCGATGACGTTCTCGAGTTGGAACGCACTGGATCAGAGCGACTCCTAGAACTCGATCGCGATGGGGACACGGTGGAGGTGTTGAGTGCGCAGGCTGATGCGGCTCTCGCACTCGCTCACCAGCTGGCCGATGAGCTCTCTGCGCTCCGGAAGACCGCCGCGGAGACCCTTGGCGTTGCTGTTACCGCTGAGCTTTCAGCACTCGCGATGGCAACAGCGAGCTTCCATGTGAAGGTCACTCCGACCGACACGCTGAGTCTGCACGGTCGCGACCAGGTTGGACTGCTCTTGGCCGCGCACCCCGGCGCCGAGCCGTTGCCACTGGGCAAAGGGGCCTCTGGTGGCGAGCTCTCTCGGGTGATGCTGGCGCTCGAGGTTGTGATTGCGGGTTCTGACCCCGTGCCCACCTTTGTCTTTGATGAGGTGGATGCGGGGGTTGGTGGCGCTAGTGCTCTGGAGATTGGGCGCAGGCTTGACGTGCTGGCTCAAACTTCTCAAGTGATTGTCGTGACTCACCTTGCACAGGTGGCAGCGTTTGCGAATAACCATCTGCGGGTAGTCAAAGACACCGATGGCACTGTTACGACTTCGAGCGTTCAGGTCTTGGAGGGTGAAGACCGGGTGAGCGAGCTTGCGCGCATGCTGGGCGGTATGGCTGACTCTCAGACGGCGTTGTCACACGCCAGAGAGTTAATTGAAAAGACTCATTCGGTGAGTCGTCGCTAAGGACCCCGTTAACCGGTTACTGTTGAATTCCGTGGCGGACCCCAAAAAAACATCTCACCCGGGAATCACTAAACACATCTTTGTGACCGGTGGGGTTGTTTCCTCTCTCGGTAAGGGTCTGACCGCCGCATCGCTCGGCAATCTGCTTGCTGGTCGTGGCTTGCGTGTCGTCATGCAGAAGCTGGATCCGTATTTGAACGTTGATCCTGGCACCATGAACCCCTTCCAACACGGTGAAGTGTTCGTCACCGATGATGGTGCAGAAACCGATTTGGATATCGGCCACTATGAACGTTTCTTGGATATCAACTTGTCTCAGGCAGCCAACGTGACGACAGGCCAGATATACCAGGAGGTCATCGGCAAGGAACGCCGGGGCGAATACCTGGGTGACACTGTCCAGGTGATTCCGCACATCACCGATGAAATTAAGCGACGCATGCGCCTCCAAGCCCACGAAGACCCGAGGCCAGACGTCATCATCACCGAAATTGGTGGAACGGTCGGCGACATCGAAAGTCAGCCCTTCATCGAAGCGGCACGCCAGGTGCGTCACGAACTTGGCCGCGAGAACGTGTTCTTCGTGCACGTTTCGCTGGTTCCCTTCATGGGGGCCTCCGGCGAGCAGAAGACAAAGCCAACCCAGCACTCTGTGGCGGCTTTGCGCTCTAGTGGTATTCAGCCAGACGCTCTCGTGTTGCGCAGCGATCGCCCTGTTGAGAGCGCAAACCGCCGCAAGATTGCGCTGATGTGCGACGTGGATGAGGCCGCCGTGGTGAACGCGGTGGATGTGCCGAGTATCTACGACATTCCCTCTTTGCTCCACAGCCAAGATCTTGATGACTACATCATCGACACGCTCGGTCTCGAGGCGGGGGAGATGGTGTGGGATGGCTGGAAAGATTTGCTGGATGCTGTGCATCACCCCAAGCACACCGTCACAATCGCGATTGTCGGCAAATACATCGATTTGCCCGACGCCTACCTCTCCGTGAGCGAAGCGATCCGATCGGGTGGGTTCGCTCACCACACCAAGGTTGAATTGCGGTGGGTTGCCAGCGACGAGTGCGAAACGAGTGCTGGTGCCGAGAAGGCCCTCGCCGACGTGGATGGAATCTGTGTCCCCGGTGGCTTCGGAATTCGCGGGATTGAGGGCAAAGTAGGAGCCCTGCGTTACGCCCGCGAGAATGGCATTCCGACCCTTGGCCTGTGTCTTGGCTTGCAGTGCATGGTGATCGAATATGCCCGGACCGTGGCAGGTTTGGACGGTGCATCGAGCACTGAGTTTGACCCCGATGCCCCTCACCCTGTCATTGCAACGATGGCTGAGCAGGTCGACATACTCTCCGGTAACGGGGACATGGGCGGAACAATGAGGCTGGGGCTCTACGAGGCAGCACTACTGGAGGGTTCCGTTGTTCGAGGCCTCTACGGTCAGCCCTCGATTGAGGAGCGTCACCGTCATCGTTATGAGGTCAACAACGCGTACCGCGCCCAGATTGCCGATGCTGGTTTGGTCTTCTCTGGGACAAGTCCCGATGGATCACTTGTGGAGTTTGTTGAGCTCCCCAAATCCGTACACCCTTTCTACGTGGCCACCCAGGCCCACCCCGAGCTTCGTTCGCGTCCAAACCGCGCTCACCCCTTGTTCGCTGGCTTGGTCGGTGCGGCACTTGAGCGCCACGAAGCGTCCGCTTTGTTCCCGGTGTCAGACCAGGAGAACTAACCGTGGGGGTTTTTCTCCCCAAAGATGAACCCCGCCACATCGAGGCGCTGAGTCGGGAGAGGGTATTCGACGGCGCTATCTGGGACGTCGTGCGAGAAACCTTCGACTACAACGGCACCGTTTTGAGACGCGACTTTGTCGATCACACCGGTGCGGTGGGTGTAGTCGCCATTAACGATGACGGCGAAGTGATGATGATTCGCCAGTATCGCCATGCCATTCGCTCGCTCAATTGGGAGATTCCTGCTGGCCTTCTGGACATTCCCGGCGAAGACCCGCTCGAGTGCGCGAAACGTGAATTGGCAGAGGAAGCCGACCTGGAGGCGGATCACTGGAATTACCTGATGACGCTGAACACGACTCCCGGTGGTTCGAATGAGTTCATCCAGATCTACGTCGCCACCGGCCTGCGCCCTCTGGCCCACGATTACGTCCGAGAGGGCGAGGAAGCTGATTTGGAGAAACGGTTTGTTCCCCTGGCTGATGTGGTGAGCGCCATCATGCAGGGGGATATCAAGAACCAGATTGCTGTGACCGCGCTCCTTGCCGCTTATGTCCAACGACGCCTCCGCTAGTTCTCCGCGCACGGAGCTCGAGCGCGAGCTCGAGCGCTATATCCGCTATGTGACACTTGAGCGGGGTCGCTCACCTCACACGGTGAGCGCGTATCGCAGCGACCTGGCCCACTATCTTGCGTGGCTGGGAACACGATCATTAGTCGCGGCCTCTGCGGTCAAGGCGGACCACGTTCGCGATTACGTGGGGGCGCTCGCTGGTGCCCGCACCACGGTGGCAAGGAAGCTCTCCAGCATCAAGAATTTCCACCGTTTTCTCCTTGAAGAGGGCGTTGTCACAGACGACGCCACTCGAGAACTCCACGCGCCAAAACTTCCCGGACGCCTTCCCAAAGCATTAACCGTGACGCAGGTGCAGGATTTACTCGACGCTGTGGTCGGCGACGACCCGATTGCGTTACGCGATAGGGCTCTTCTGGAACTGCTCTATGCCACGGGCGCCCGCGTTTCGGAGCTCACCGAGATGAGCGTCGATGACCTCGTGGATGATCAGGGCAGAACGGCTGAGATGGTCCGGGTCACCGGCAAAGGGCGTAAGCAGCGCATCGTTCCCGTCGGCAGTTACGCCCGAGCAGCCCTTGATAGCTATCTGACCCGCGCGAGGCCACTGCTCATCAAAAATGCGAAGAAGGCTACTCCTGCGGTGTTTTTGGGAGCCAGGGGCGGCCCACTCTCTCGTCAGAACGCCTGGCTGATTATCCAAGAGGCTGCCAGACGGGCGGACCTGGAGGGGCTCGTGTCCCCGCACACTCTTCGTCACTCTTTTGCCACTCACGTGTTGAGCGGGGGAGCGGATATTCGAGTTGTCCAAGAGCTCTTGGGCCACGCCTCGGTCTCAACCACCCAGATTTACACCAAGGTGACCATCGATACCCTCCGCGACGTCTATCTGGGGGCGCATCCGCGTGCGAGGTAAACCGGAGCGATAGACTAATTCCATGCCCAAAGTTGCGTCCGAGGTAGGCCCCACTGGCCGTCCGCTACGTGATTTTCCAGAGCCTCCACCACTCAAATCCCACGGACCCGCCCGCATCATCGCTCTGTGTAATCAGAAAGGCGGCGTGGGGAAAACCACCACGACGATTAGCTTGGGCGGCGCCCTCGCGGAATGTGGTCGCAATGTCTTGATGGTTGATTTTGACCCGCAGGGCGCGCTATCGGCCGGTTTGGGCGTCAATACCCACGACACGGTGACCATTTATGACCTGTTGATCGGCCGCGAGAAGGACGTTCGTAAGGCAATTACGCCAACCAAGACCAAGGGAATCCATGTAATCCCTGCGAACATTGACCTCTCGGCTGCCGAGGTTCACTTGGTGAACGAGGTCGCCCGGGAGCAAATTCTTGCTCGGGTGTTGAAGCCTGTGCTTGATGACTACGACGTTGTCTTGATTGACTGCCAGCCTTCCTTGGGTTTGCTGACCGTTAATGCTCTGACTGCCGCGCACGGCGTCCTTATTCCACTTGAGACCGAGTACTTCGCGCTTCGTGGGGTTGCCCTACTCATTGACACCATCGAGAAGGTTCGCGATCGCCTGAACCCCGCCATTCGTGTTGATGGCATCGTGGCCACGATGTATGACCCAAGAACACTCCACTCCAAAGAGGTTATGGAGCGGGTAGTGGAAGCGTTTGGCGATACGGTGTTGGACACCGTGATTGGCCGGACCGTGAAGTTCCCGGATGCTTCAGTTGCGGCTGTCCCGATCACCGAGTTTGCCCCGAATCACGCGGGCGCTCAGACTTACCGTCAGTTGGCTAGAGAGCTCATCGCCCGTGGCGCGATCGCCTAAAGGGAGCGTTCTCGACGAGCTGGAGGCAGAGGGCGAACAGTCCTTTAGAGTCCGGCTTGATAACTTTGATGGCCCCTTTGACCTTCTCCTGAGCCTTATCGGGAAACGAGAGCTCGACATCACCGAGGTGGCACTCAGTGCGGTCACCGATGACTTCCTCACTTACATCAAGGACCTTGAGGGCGTTGCTGAGCTTGACGCAGCGAGCGAGTTCCTTGTTGTGGCGGCAACCCTGCTGGATATGAAGATTGTCGGATTGCTACCCCAGGGCGAATTCGTTGACGCCGAAGACGTGGCTCTCCTCGAAGCCCGGGACCTGCTTTTTGCACGCCTCTTGCAGTACCGGGCATTCAAGGAAGTATCCGTGTGGTTTGCCGAACACTTGGAGCGCGAGAGCCGCCGACACCCTCGCGCCGTGGCTCTCGAAGAAAAATTTGTTGCTGCAGCGCCCGAGCTTGAGTGGACAATGAGTCTGCAAGATTTCCAGATGCTCGCCCTGCTTGCCATGGCGCCTAAAGAAATCCCCCTGGTCAACCTTGACCACCTGCATGCTCCGCTGGTCAGTATTCGTGAGCAGGCCGCCCATGTGATTGCGATGTTGAAAGGCCACGGCCCGGTCAGTTTCAGGTCACTGATTGCCGGTGTCGCTGAGCGGGGAGTGATTGTGGCGAGGTTCTTAGCGGTCTTAGAGCTCTATCGCGAGGCCGCGATCACCTTTCAACAACTTGAGCCCCTCGGTGAGCTGACGCTGCAGTGGAGCGCCAAAGATTTCAGCGAAGAACACCTTGCTAACTTGGGTGATGAGTGGGGCGGCGAGGAGAGAAGCAATGCCTAAAGAAGAAACAGAGACGTTAATCACGACAGCGGGAAATCTTGAACGTGAGTTGGAAGCAATCCTGATGGTCGCAGACCAGCCTCAGAGCGTTCTGGAGCTCTCTAGTGCGCTCGATGTCCCGGTCGCCCAGGTTAAGGCTGCGATCCAAGGTCTTGTGGCTGACTTTAACGGTGAGGCAGAAGGCCCTGAGCGCGGTTTTGAACTGCGCGAAGTGGGGGGTGGCTGGAGGATTTACGTCCGCGAGCGCTACGATTCCGTGGTCTCACGCGTTATCCATGAGCAGACGCCAGCGAAGCTCTCGCCGGCTGCCCTGGAAACACTCGCCGTAATCGCCTATAAGCAGCCAGTCACCAGAGGACAGGTGTCCTCTATTCGTGCGGTGAACGTGGATAGCGTGATTCGCACCTTGGTCGGCCGCGGACTTATTCGCGAATCGCACACCGACCCGGAAACCGGAGCAATCTTTTACGTGACCACTGATCTGTTGCTGGGGGAACTCGGGATTGAGTCACTCGAAGCGCTCCCGCCGTTGTCGCCACTGCTCGACGACGGCGCCGATGGTTTCGACGATGTCGACTGATCACGACGACACCGACAAGGAGCGCCTCCAGAAAGTCCTCTCCAGGGCCGGGGTTGCCTCCAGGCGTCGGGTTGAACAACTCATGCAGCAGGGCCGCATTACCGTCAACGGCGAGATTGCCGACGAATTGGGTATGCGCATCAACCCGGCGAGGGACATCGTCGCGGTCAACGGCTCTGTGGTGTCCCTTGATACCGAGTTGCGTTACATCATGCTCCACAAGCCAGCCGGCGTCGTCTCTAGTCTCTCGGACGAACAAGGGCGGCCGGATCTTCAGACCTACATCTCCCAGATTGGCGAGCGGGTGTTCAATGTCGGAAGGCTCGATGCGGACACCACCGGCTTGTTGCTGCTCACGAACGATGGCGAGGCCGCTCATCGCCTCGCTCACCCCTCCTTCGAGGTTGACAAGGTCTATGTGGCCACGGTGCAGGGCGAGGTCGCTCCCCAGGCCCTCGCGACCCTGACAAGCGGAGTGGAACTGGAGGATGGCCTCGCTCGGGCGGACCGTGCAAAATTGGTGGGCGCACCGCGCAATGGCAAGAGCATCGTCGAACTGGTCTTGCACTCTGGAAAGAACAGAATTGTCCGGCGGATGTTGGCAGAAGTTGGCCACCCTGTGCTGGATCTGCACCGCAGGAGCTTTGGCCCTCTCCACTTAGGAGGCCTCAAACCTGGCCAATGGCGGGACCTCAGTAGGCTGGAGGTGTCCAGTGTGTTGACCCTGGCACATCAGGACCCATCTTCCACCGAGGAGCACTCGCATGACCACGATGACTAACGCACCCTTCGGGCGCGTTCACATCATTGGTGCGGGCTTGCTCGGGGCCAGTATTGGGCTCGCGTTGCGCGAGCATGATGTTCTGGTGACACTTTCGGATGCGTCACCATCTGCGGTGGCTCTCGCTACTGACTATGGCGCCGGTGTTGCCCTCGAACCGGGCGCACCAGAGCCTGATTTGGTCGTCGTTGCGGTACCGCCTGATGTCGCGATGCAGGTCACCAGAAGCGCTCTTGAACAGTTCCCCACAGCGACCGTGATTGATGTCACGAGTGTGAAGGCAGGCATTTATGAAGGACTGACTCAGGCTGGTGCCGACGTTTCCCGCTTTGTGGGAACTCACCCGATGGCCGGCCGTGAGCGCGGCGGAGCTGTTTCAGCCAGAAGCGACCTGTTCACCGCCAGACCGTGGGTAATCTGCGAGGGAGAACCGCGCCTCGTTCAACTCGTTGACTCCTTCGTGCGAAGCCTGGGGGCGACACCAATTTCACTGACTGCCACAGAGCACGATCGGGCTGTCGCACTGATGTCCCACACCCCGCAATTGCTCTCCTCGGTCATGGCCGCACGCCTGTCTAACGCCTCGCCTGCCGCCCTATCACTTGCTGGTGGGGGTGTGCGGGATGTCACGCGTATTGCTGCGAGCGATCCGGCTTTGTGGATTCAAATTATCCAAGCCAACGCCGGCGCCATCACCGAGCACCTGGAAGGTGTCAAGGCTGACGTTGACAGCCTCCTTGAGGCTTTGCGGGACCTCGCGGCGACAGGATCGCGCAGCACCATTGCGAATCTGCTCCACGCCGGCAACGTTGGTGTTTCGCAATTGCCAGGCAAGCACGGGGTGTCGACCGCGTTTGCTTCCTTGATTGTGGTGATTGACGACACCCCTGGGCAGTTAGCAAAGCTTCTCACGCAGCTCGGCGATTGGGGTGTCAACCTCGAAGACCTGCGCCTCGAGCACTCGCCAGGGGCCAACGTGGGTTTTGCGGACCTAACGGTCAAGAAAGATGTTGTTTCCGATGTCGAGACCAAGCTCATCGAGAGCGGTTGGCGCATCGCGGGGGAGGCCAAGTAATGGGCGCCTTAGTAGTTGCCGTCGATGGCCCCGCGGGCTCCGGAAAATCTAGTGTGAGCAAAGCGGTCGCGCGCGAGCTCGGTTACAGCTATTACGACACGGGCGCTGCCTACCGAGCGCTTGCGTATGCAGTTTTGGATGCCGGTGTTGATGCCAGCAACGAGGATGCGGTGGTGGCCGTGCAGAGCAGCGTGGCTTACGTGGCCTCGGAAGATCCAGACAATCAGGTTTTCAGTGTTGAGGGCGTCGATGTTACCGAGGCAATTCGTGGCCACGAAGTGTCCAGTAGTGTCTCTGCCATCGCCAAGCACCCGAAGGTGCGTCAGGGGCTTGTTGATCACTTTAGAGGCGTGATTGCGTCGTGTGCGCGACCTGGAATTGTTATGGAGGGGCGAGACATTACAACAGTGGTGGCCCCAGACGCAGCCGTTCGAGTCCTTCTGACTGCGGATGAGGAAACCCGGATTGCCAGGCGCCAGGCAGAGGTTGCTGGCACTGTGGCGGCTCCAAGCGTTGCCCAAGCTCTTAGCTCCAGGGACCGTAGCGACCAGGCTGTCGTTGATTTCATGAACGCAGCGCCTGGCGTCACACTCCTCGACTCGACCCCCCTTACTTTTAACGAGACAGTGCGAGAACTCCTTCGCATCATTGCGAACAACAAGGAGAGCGCATGAGCACCCCAGACGATGAGTTTGATGATTCGGCTATTGAGCCGGACTTAGAGCTGGCCAAGCGCCTAGCCGAGCTCGATGAAGGTGAAAGCGATCAGCGCGCTGGCGCGCTGCGCCAGGGCCTGGATGACTATGAACTAGACGACGAAGACAAGGCGCTCCTCTCAGGTTGGGAAGACAGCGACGGGGAGCTGCCTGCTATGGGCGCTCTGCCGGTGTTGGCTGTCGTTGGTCGCCCAAATGTGGGCAAGTCTGCTCTGGTCAATCGAATTCTTGGCCGGCGCGAGGCTGTGGTGCAGGACATCCCCGGTGTGACCAGGGATCGCGTCTCCTACAAGGCGCTGTGGAACACGACACACTTCACGCTGGTCGACACCGGTGGGTGGGAACCAGACGCTAAAGGCATCGCCAAGTCGGTTGCCCTCCAAGCGGAGGTGGCAATCGACCTGGCTGACGTGATTATCTTCGTTGTTGATGCGATTGTGGGTGCCACCTCAACCGACGAGCAGGTCGTCAAGCTTCTGCGTCAGAGTGACAAGCCAGTCATCCTTGTGGGAAACAAGGTCGATGATGTTCGCCACGAAGCAGATGCGGCAGCGCTCTGGAACTTAGGCCTCGGTGAACCCTGGCCTGTCTCGGCACTTCACGGCCGTGGCGTCGCTGATCTGCTCGACCACGTCGTTGCTCTGCTGCCCAAGGAATCTGCCACGGCGAAGCCCGAAATGGGGGGCCCGAGGCGCGTTGCCCTCCTCGGCCGACCTAACGTGGGTAAATCCAGCTTGCTCAATAAGGCTGCTGGATCCGAACGCGTCGTGGTCAACGAGTTGGCGGGCACGACCCGTGACCCGGTTGACGAGTTAGTTGAACTTGGCGGAACGACCTGGCGTTTCGTCGACACCGCCGGTATCCGTCGTCGGGTTCACATGCAGCAAGGCGCAGACTTCTACGCGAGCCTGCGCACAACAGCGGCTTTGGAAAAGGCCGAAGTCGCTGTGGTTCTTCTTGACGTGTCCGAGCCAATCAGTGAACAGGACGTTCGCATCATCGACTTGGTCCTGGAATCTGGCAGAGCGCTCGTGCTTGCCTTCAATAAATGGGACCTGCTCGATGATGATCGCCGGCGTTATCTTGAGCGCGAAATTGAACAAGACCTCGCCCACGTTGCGTGGGCTCCACGCGTCAACATTTCCGCCACCACGGGTCGCCACATCGAGAAGCTCGTGCCAGCTCTGGAGGTGGCTCTGGAGTCATGGGACACCCGGGTCGCAACCGGCAAGTTCAATGCTTTCCTTGCCGAGCTTGTTGCTGCCCACCCGCACCCCGTGCGGGGTGGCCGGCAGCCGAGAATCCTTTTTGGCACTCAGGCCACGACCAGACCGCCCACGTTCGTGTTGTTTACGAGCGGATTCTTGGACCCGCAGTATCGGCGCTTTATTGCCCGGCGTCTTCGGGAGATCTATGGCTTTGAAGGCTCGCCCATTCAAATTAACGTGCGAGTTCGAGAGCGACGCGGGAAGAAGAAGTAGACGTGGTCTCTCAGCCTCCGCCGCTACCGCCAGAACACCTGAGAGACCCCGGCGATGCCTGGGTGGAGGGCCCTGACGGGAAGCGCTACTGGGGGCGTTTTGGCGCGGCCGGCCTTCTCGTTCTGCACCCACCCCTTGGCGTGCTCTTGCAGCTGCGGGCCGACTGGTCGCACCACGGCGGGACCTGGGGCATACCCGGTGGCGCGCTCAAGCTGGGCGAGGACGCAGTGGCAGCGGCGTTGCGAGAGGCTCACGAGGAGGCAATGGTTCCCCCTGACCAGGTGCGGGTACTCGAGACGGCAATCTTGGATCTCGGTTTTTGGTCCTACACGACCGTCATCGGAGTCAGCGAAGACTACTTCGAACCAGATGAGACCGACGCTGAGAGCGCTGCCCTCGAATGGGTTCCCATTGACGAGGTGGCGCAGCGCTCTCTGCATCCAGCCTTTGGCTCAGCGTGGCCCGCGCTGCGAGCGAGGCTGAACGCGCTCATCTAGCGGTATTGGGTCATTTGATCGAGCTCGAGGGTGCCACCGTTCTGGGCTGCAAGCTCAAACAGAGGCAGATGAGACTCGAGTGATGCGCGCCTGAGATTGGTGAGAACTCGTTCGATATTGCTATCGCCGGCAAGCTCCAGAAGGTCGTCATACATTTCGACGTTCGCGATCTCGCCCACGGCCCATGCTTCTGCGGCGGTTTGGAGGTCGGCTGGGGCCTCAAGATTGCCCAGGTAGGGATTTGCTGGTGCCTCGTAACCCAGGCGCTCTAGTTGTCTGATCAGTGCGTCGATGTGGCGCTCCTCGCCTTCTTTAATCGTCACGTAGGGCTCCACGGGGCCAAAGGCGTCGATGACCGCTTGGTAGCTAGCAGCTGCCGCATATTCGCCATCGGAGCTCATCAGTGCGAACCAGGCAACCTGCGCCTGGAGATCCGATTCGGGAGAACCATCAATGAGCAACCATGAGGTGTCGCTCGGGCTTTCTTCAACGGTGGGAGCCGTCTGGTTGGTTACGTCCCCTGTTTCGATCGCTGCGTTCTCGGTTGCAGGTGGTGCGCAGGAGGCAAGGAGCCCAAGGAGGACGACGGCGCCGAGTGCGAGTGATGCGGGTGAATTCTTAATCATGGTCACTGACCTTTCGATAGATACCCCGGGGGGTATATTCACAACTTAGCACAGAGGGCTACCGCCAGGCGCAGGGCAGGCAAGAGCCGGCGTCCTCCTATAGACTCGTCAAGTTGCCGGCGAGAGATCGCCGACTGCCACGGGCTGTGGCGCAGCTTGGTAGCGCACTTGACTGGGGGTCAAGGGGTCGCAGGTTCAAATCCTGTCAGCCCGACTGGAATCGCGGAATCTGGAAATTTACTCAACCCCGCACCACTCGTAAACTGCCTTTATGGCGGTTTACAAGGTTCTGTTGTTTTACACCTTTACGCCTCTGGCCGACCCGGAAGCAATCAGGCTCTGGCAGCGAGATCTCTGCGAATCCTTGGGTCTGGGGGGAAGAATTCTGATCTCTCCGGATGGCATCAATGGCACCGTCGGAGGTGAACTCAACGCCGTCAAAAAGTACTGGCGTAAAACCCGTGAGTATGCACCATTCGAGGACATCGACTTCAAGTGGAGCGAGGGCACTAGCCCAGAGGATTTTCCACGTCTGAAAGTCCGTGTGAGACGTGAGCTGGTGGGCTTTGGTGCTCCTGACGAGCTAGACGTCGACGCCGGTGGGGTTGTGGGGGGTGGCACTCACCTCAAGCCAGAGGAATTACACGACCTTGTTGCGAAGAAGGACGTCACCTTCTTTGACGGCCGCAACAAGTGGGAAGCGGATATCGGGCGTTTCAAGAACGCTGTTGTTCCCGACGTCGCGACTTCTCACGACTTCGCTCGGGAACTCGACAGCGGCAAGTATGACCACCTCAAGGACAAGCCCGTCGTTACCTATTGCACCGGTGGGGTGAGGTGTGAGGTGCTCTCGGCGATGATGATTAAACGTGGTTTCAGAGAGGTCTATCAATTAGACGGTGGGATTGTCCGCTATGGGGAAGCGTTTGGTGACTCTGGCCTGTGGGAGGGCTCTCTCTACATTTTTGATAACCGCAAGGCCGTTACCTTTACCCCCGATGCCGCGGTTATCGGGGTGTGCGTGGGCTGCGGGGCCTCATCGTCGCGGATGGAGAACTGTCAGGATTTGGCGTGCCGCCAACAACTCGTTGTCTGTGATGCGTGCGCCATGGGACGTGTTCACTGCCAAGAACACGCACTGACGATTAGCGCTTAGTTTTGGTCTCGTGCTCCTGGGCTATCGCTCGGCCCCTGTACACGCCAAGCTCGAAGAAGGTCACCGCGAGCAAGATGATGCCGACCAGTGGCAAGACAAACCAGAGCATCACTGACGTGAAGCCCGCAGCGGCGTCGTGCTGGGTTGAGGCAAGAACCACGAATAGCAAGTACGCCGTGTAAAGGAGCAGGAACAGCCCGCCCTCCCACCGGGCAAGAATGAACCCGGTGAACGCCAACGGTAAAAGAGCAATGGCGGATGCGAGCATCAGGGGCAAGTCGATGGCGATGGCCGCTTCTGGAACGGGGATGCCTTGCCCAAAGAGAATGGCCGGGAGCCCCAGGACCATTCCAATGTTGAAAATGTTGCTTCCGACGATGTTGCCGACTGCCATGTCTCGTTCGCCACGACGGAGAGCAATAATCGATGTCGCCAGTTCGGGGAGTGACGTGCCAATCGCCACGACTGTTAGTCCCACCACCAGACCGCTGACACCCAGAGCCGTCGCAATGTTGACAGCCCCGGTGACCAGAGACTGGGCTCCGCCAACGAGTAGCCCGACACCTGCCACCAGAAGAATCGCAGCGAGCCACAGTGGCACCGGCTGGCTATTGAGTGGCAGCGTTTCTGGGTCGTCACCTGCTTCGCGGACCTCACGACGCCCGAGCCTGATACTGATGACGGCGTGAACGATCAGACCTCCCAGCAGAAGAATTCCGTCCACAAGTCCGATCTGCCCGTCGAGACTCACAGCAACGAGTAGCACCGAGAGTCCCACCATGATGGGCACGTCCACCCGCACAAGTTGACGTTTGATTACCAGTGGGCTGATTACCGCGGAGAGTCCAAGGATGAGCAAAATGTTGGCGATGTTGCTTCCCACCACATTTCCAATGGCGAGACCTGGTTCGCCATTGAGGACCGCGCCAAGTGTGACAGCAAACTCCGGTGCTGAGGTTGCGGCCGAGACAACCAGCAATCCAACCACCAAGGGTGAGATGCCGGCCCGTGTTGCGAACGTGGATGCTGAGCGGACCAGAGCCTCTCCACCGATGATCAGAAGAACCAGGCCAAGAACAACCCACCCAATATCCGCAAGAAGCATGCCTGAATTTTAGGGCCTGGCACCCAGTTGTTGCCTGAGCCTCTGGGCGATGGTTACTCGAGCAGTGCGCTCAACTCTAGCCAGCGTGATTCCAGTGAGGACTTGGCTTCTTCCCATTCAGCCCGCTCGGAGGCGAGCGTCCCCATGGTGTCGTAATCATCGGGCGCTAAGGCCAGAAGTTTGCCGTCAATGTCAGCAAGCTTTTGATCAATGCTGCCCATCTTGTTCTGAACGGAGTTGAGCTCCTTTTCCGCCAGCCGCCTCTCCTTACTCCCCGGGCGGAGCGTCGAAGCTGGGGTGGACGCACGTGCGGCCGCGGGCTCCGCAGAATCGAGAGTGATGTTCGTGAGCGCGAGCGAATCCTTAGCGTGTTCGAGCGCCAGGTACTGGTCAATGCCCCCTGGCATATGCCTGAATTCCCCATTGATAATTGCGTATTGCTGGTCTGTCACACGCTCTAGTAGGTATCGGTCGTGGGACACAACGATGAGCGTGCCTGGCCACGTGTCGAGGAGGTCTTCCATCGCTCGCAACATGTCGGTGTCGAGGTCGTTGGTGGGCTCGTCGAGCAGAAGGACGTTGGGCTCCCTGAGGAGTTCGAGAAGAAACTGGAGGCGTCGTTTCTGGCCGCCACTGAGCTCAAAGACCCTCGCAGACAAGTGCGCGGAGCTAAAGCCAAGTCTTTCGAGAAGCTGGCTCGGTGTTACCTCAACGCCGCCAGCCTTGTAACTGGTTTTGTGCCGAGCGATAACTTCGCTCACGCGGTCATTGGCGACCTCCTCGAGTGTGGCAAGCCGTTGGTCCAACAGGCTTAGATTCACCGTCGACCCGCGGCTAATTGTCCCTGTGGTTGGCGCCTGGGACCCACTCAAGAGCCCCAGCAGTGTTGATTTCCCAGCACCGTTCGCGCCCAAGATTCCTGTGCGCTCGCCGGGAGCGAGGCGCCAGGTGAGGGGCTTGAGAATCGAAGTGTCTCCAAAGCTCACGGAGACGTCCTCCAGCTCAATCACTTTCTTGCCGAGTCTCGTTGTTGATATTTGGCTCAGTGTGACAGGGTCTCGGATTACGGGAACGTCGCTGATGAGAGCTTGGGCTGCCTCGATGCGGAACTTGGGCTTAGCCGTTCTCGCTGGCGCGCCTCGACGCAGCCATGCGAGCTCCTTCTTGAGAAGGTTTTGACGTTTAGCTTCGGACACTTGGGAGCTCCGATCGCGTTCAACGCGCTGGAGAATGTAGGCCGCGTAGCCGCCTTCATAGATGTCCATCGTGGTGTCGTGGACTTCCCACGTCATCTCGGTGGCTGCATCAAGGAACCACCTATCGTGGGTGACCACCACGAGCGCTCCGCTGCCCACCGGCCAGCGCCTGCTGAGATGGTCAGCGAGCCAGGCGACACCGGTCACGTCCAGGTGGTTGGTGGGCTCGTCCAAGAAAATGACATCCCAGTCTTGAACCAGGAGTGCGGCGAGTGAAACTCGCCTGCTTTGGCCACCGCTCAGATCGCCGATCCTCGCTGACCAGGGGACGTCGGAGAGTAAGCCAGTGATGACATCGCGGACTCTGGCATCGCCAGCCCACTCGTGTTCTTCGCGATCGCCCACCACCACTGTTTTGACAAGGCTGTCTGGGGGATAGAGGTCACTTTGATCGAGCATTCCCACCCGCACACCACCGCGGAGAATGACATCGCCAGAATCAGGGGCCATCCGTCCGGCCAGAAGTCGAATGAGGCTTGATTTCCCCTCGCCGTTTCGCCCCACAACTCCAATACGATCACCGTCGTTGATACCGACCGTTAGCGAGTCGAGAACGACCTTGGTGGGGAATTCCAAGTGAAGGTTATTGGCGCCGAGTAAATGTCCCACTGCTTGAGCCTAAGCCCTCGCGAGCGAGGGTCCGGGTCCCCCTAAGACGGCGTGAGGGGTTTCTTGGGGCTCTCGGACAGGTGAGCGTTTTCGGCCTGGCGCGTAATCAGGATTGCTACGACTAGGGCGATGACTATGCCGCCGTTCACAATGAGTTCAAGAATCCCTCGATCAAACGCCTCCGTCGTCTTTCCGGTCGAGAGGGTGAGCGAGGAGCCGACCGAGAGGATGTGTCGAACAGAGGCGATGACGCCGATGATGAGGAATCGACTGAGTTGATAGAAACCATTGCTAAAGCGGGCAATTACTGTCCTGGCGATCTCCAAAATGATCACGACGAACAATATGTCGTTGACGGCCTGCAACATGCCCGTGGGGAAGAAGGGGGTTGTCGTGACGAGGCGGACCACGGTGAACACCAGTGCGCCAAGAGCAACCAAGAACAGAAGAACAGTCAGGACGACGTGGAAGAGATCTTCGGCCAAATCGAGCACCTTGGGGGGAATCATCGACGCTTCTTCGCTGCCCCGTGCGGAGTTGCTGGCCATGGCACCCTCGTTTCTCGTGTGACTCTAGTGTGGACCTAAACGGCCCTAAGCGATAGAGGCGCACTCGGCGCGTAGTGCTGTTAATCGCGTGAGGCCTTGGGTAGCCTCCAATCAGTCCGACAGAGCAGGAGTGACGGTGGCGACAATCGGTGGGCTCGTGCGGACGTTCGTAAACCTTGTTAGAGGTGTCCTCATTGGGGTTGCGGAGATCATCCCTGGCGTCTCTGGTGGGACGGTTGCTCTCATTGTTGGCGTTTACCACAGCGTGATCGGTGCAGCCTCCCACGTCGTTCGTTCCGCCACGTTGTTGTTTTCTGGCGCCGGGCGCCGGCGTATTCCCGCCGAGCTTGCCAACATCCGGTTCGTGATCGTCGTGCCCGTTTTGGTGGGGATGGTCGTTGGAATCTTTACCGGTGCCGCTCTGCTCGAACCTGTCATCGTTGCTCATCCGGTCGAAACGAGGGCAGTGTTTGCGGGCCTGATTCTGGCCTCCCTCTGGGTCCCGATCACCATGGTGGGCGCGGGATGGAACCTCCGAATGGTGGCTGTTGGGTTACTCGGGGCGGCGGCAAGTTTTTTCTTTACCGGCCTACCCGTCTTGGCCAACGCGTCTGAGTCGCTCTGGTGGGTCGCTCCCGCGGCCGCGGTAGCAGTCTGTGCTCTCGTGCTCCCCGGAGTCTCCGGATCCTTCCTGTTGGTGACACTGGGAATGTATGAACCCACACTTGCCGCAGTGAACGACCGAGACTTTGGTTACTTGGGTGTTTTCGTCCTGGGGGCTGTCCTTGGCCTCTCTGCTTTCGTAGGGTTGCTGCAGTGGCTTCTTGAGCACCGCAGAGTGCTCACCCTGGTCGTAATGACCGGCTTGATGGCCGGGTCCCTGCGAGCTCTGTGGCCGTGGCAGGGAGAGGGTCGAGAGCTTCTTGCGATGCCAGCGGGCGGCATGGCTGTGTGGGGTTGGAGCGCTATGGCGGCTTTCGTGGTCGTAGTCGTTATTGCCCTGGAAAGGTTCGTGCAAGCTCGCGTTAACCAGCGCCAACCACAGTGAAACCAATGACTACTCCTAGTGTTCTCTTCGTTTGCGTTCACAACGCTGGCCGGTCCCAGATGGCAGCCGGCTATCTCCGTCATCTCGGGGGAGATCGAGTGAGGGTTCTCTCGGCGGGCTCTGCGCCAGGGAATTCCCTGAACCCGGCCGCTGTTGCAGTGATGGCTGAAGAGGGTATTGATATTGCCAGCGAAGTTCCGCAACTGTTGAGTGTGGACTCGGTGAAGGCTAGCGACGTGGTGATCACCATGGGTTGTGGCGATGCGTGCCCGGTCTTCCCAGGCAAACGCTATGAGGACTGGGAGCTGGAAGACCCTGCAGGAAAAGACCTCGAGCGGGTTCGCCAGATTAGGGACGATATCCGAGGACGCATCGAGACGCTCCTTGGCGAATTGTTGGACGCCGAGAACTGAGACGTCAGTCTTCTACAGTGGTGTGGTGAACACACCGGGCTGGGCTTTAGTCACCGGGGCCAGCAGTGGACTCGGGGCCGCGTACGCGAGGGCGCTAGCTCGCGCCGGGCACCCCGTTGTCTTGGTAGCAAGGAACGGTGCGCGACTGGAAAGTCTCGCCAATTCCCTCTCCCAAGAGTGGGGTGTTGAGACCCAAGTGCTTGCTGCTGACCTCCACGTGGAGAGTGAGCGGCTGCGTGTGGCGGAGCGCTTGAGGGACGCGCGCAACCCAGTCGATGTGCTCATCAATAACGCGGGCTACGGAATTGCTGGGGACCTGGCTGAGAGCGATGAGCGGGAGGAAGCCGAGCATCTCGCTATTCATGTCACCGCACCGCTTGAACTGACGAAGGCAGTGTTGCCCGGGATGGTCGAGCGCGGTCGTGGTCGAATAGTTTTTGTCTCCAGCGTTGCTGGTTATCTCGCTCGGGGGACCTATTCGGCGCATAAAGCCTGGGGGCTATCTCTGGCCAGGTCTTTACACGAGACCTATCGCAGCGCGGGGGTCCATGTGAGCGCTGTCGCGCCTGGATTTATTCGAACCGAGTTCCATGAGCGCATGGGAATGAACGTCTCGGGAATCCCACCATTCCTATGGTTGGCCGCCGACGACGTCGTGGACAGCAGCTTACGAGCCGTGAACGCTGGCAAGGCAGTAGTGATTCCTAGCTTCCGCTACAGGGCTCTCGTCGCTATTGCACTGGTTCTTCCCCGGCGTCTCCACCAGGGCCGGGTTTAGGCGGAGATCAATTCCGCTTCCTCCCGGAGCGAGGCTTTCCAGGCCACGAGCTTCTGCACGGTAGGGCTTGTATCCGCTGAGAGGAGCTCCATCGCGTCGGCGGGCACGCTGTAATTGATGGCGACGAAAGCGCGAACGGTTTCGTCAGCGTCTCTGGCGAGCGCGCGAAGAACATCACACGGGGTTGCCTGATTACGGGCCAGGCAGGCTCGGACTCCAACATCCGGGTCTTTCGAGAGCGCTTCGTACACCTCAAGCGGGGCGTGATAGGAGAGCGCTGCGCTCTCGCGAATTTTCGGATTCGCATCTTTGGACAGACGACGAATCCGCTCCACCTTCGATTCGGTGATGGCAGGGGAGAGGAAGGCGGCTACGGGGTCGTCCCCGGCAAGGCGGGTCTCCCCGGAGAGCTGCTGGCGCTGGGCGGTGGTGTTAAACCTGATGCACGACATGCCCTCATGGTAGGGGGAGCGCGTGGGCTTTTCGGGCATTGAGCCTGAGAATTCAACTGAGAAATGACTGACAATCACCTTCTGGCTCCTACACTGGGCTCATGAGCCTTGACAATGAAGTGAGCTCGCGGATCTTCACGCTCGCCAACCTTGTCAGTGTTATTCGGTTGATGGCCATACCCGTGTTTCTCTACCTGGTCATCCAGGACCAGTTGCTCGCAGCCTTTGTCCTTCTTGTTGCGGCCGTGCTGACCGACTTTGTCGATGGCATGATCGCAAGGCGCATGAATCAAATCACGCGCCTGGGCCAGTTCTTGGATCCCTTCGCGGATCGCCTATTTATTGCTGCCACCGTTGTTGCGCTCGCAATCCAAGGCGTCGTGCCGTGGTGGTTTGTGGTGGCGGTGATGCTCCGAGATGCCCTTCTGGGCGTTGGCGGAATAGTCATGTCGCGTTACGGGCACGGAACTTTGCCAGTGAAATGGTGGGGCAAAGTCGCAACCTTCGGCCTTCTGTTTGTGCTGCCACTGTTTCTTCTCAGCGTGATGGTGGCCGAACACGTCTCGACAAGCCTCGGCCAGACGCTCATGGCAATCGCGTGGCCCATCGCCGTCTTGGCCGTCGTGCTCTACTGGGTGGTCGGGTTTTCGTATCTTTTTGATGCGATTCGTCTCGCAAAGGAGGCGACTCGCGAGAGGGGTAAATCTTCCGATAGGGTGAACTCGTTCAACGAGGGAGTGTGATGAGCGAGACACCTAAGGGCCCGGAAAATCCGGGGCTTCCCGATCAAACAGAGAAGTTTGGTCCGGATTTCCAGCAGAAGCTGCAGAACCTGGAATCTGGTGTTTCCCTCGAAGAGCAGGAAGTCATCGCCGCCCTTCCCTCGGGCTCAGCTCTCCTCATTGTTCGCAAAGGGCCCAACGCAGGCGCCCGGTTCCTTCTTGACCAGGATTCGACAGTCGCAGGCCGTCACCCCGAAGCGGACATTTTCCTCGACGACGTGACCGTGTCCCGTCGTCACGCTGAGTTCGTTCGCCACGGCACAGCCTTCGAGGTGAAAGACATGGGGTCGCTCAACGGGACGTATTTTGATGGAGTGCTGATCGACCAGGCGTTGCTACACGATGGCGCCGAGGTCCAGGTGGGTAAGTTCCGCATGACGTTCTTCCCCTCGCGTGCTGACGTTGACGGAGCGAGGTCTGGTCAGTGAGTGTTGCACGTTCGCGGGTTGAGGTTGCCTCGGCCCCCCGGAAGGCCTTGCTATCGATCGGGCAGGTCTTGGCCAAGCTCACCCCGGAGTTCCCAGAGCTTTCGCCGTCGAAACTACGTTTCCTAGAGGACCGCGACCTTATTGCTCCAGGTCGAACCCCTGCTGGATATCGCACCTATTCGAGCGATGACGTCGAGCGTCTACGTTTTGTCCTCACTGTTCAGCGCGACCAGTACCTTCCCTTGAAGGTGATCAAGGCATACCTTGATGATCGTGATGCCGGCAAGAACCCGTCCTTGCCAGTTGCCAACGGGGCTCACACCACTCAGCTCGGCGACGATCACGCTCGGTACACAAAGGCAGAAATTATT
>CAZQIH010000002.1:0-22810 GCA_964593715.1 uncultured Microbacteriaceae bacterium | reverse complement strand
ACGCGAGAGCAGTTTGCGGTTGAAGGCTTGCTGGGGCCATTGGTTCAGGGGGTACTCGAGCGAGTCGGGGACATCACGGTCGCCTGCATCGACAGCCTCGTCGCTTATCGGCAGTCTGTGGCATCCGTGGCGTCGATGGCCATGGTGGGACAGCATGGTTCTCTGACCTCACGGGAAAGAGAGATTCCCGTTATCCCGATTGGCGCCTGGACTTAGGCCGGGTCGTCGTCGCTTCTGGCGCCAAAAACGATGTCGTCCCAGCTCGGCATAGCGGGCCGTGTCTTCTTGGTCGAGGGGGGAGGCTCTGGGTCGTCGTCAGGCTCATCGTCGCTGGTGTGACCAATAGGGGTGACCTCCGCGGTGTGACTATCGTCCTCCACAAGGCGGATACCACCAGTCGAGGGGTGCCCCGCGCGCGAGGTGTCGGGTTCGCTCTCCGGAGCCCCATCCCGCTCGCCCCGCTTGCGACGCAAAACCTCAAGAAGATCCGCGGTGTCAGCCATCCGACCACCATCGGGGCCATCACCCTGTCTGCCATAGGGGACCGGCTCGAGCATGGGGCCGGTTTCGCCAAGGTCCGAAGCGTCAAAAATGTCCGAATCAAAGCGCTCTGGCCGGTCCGCAGTGGGCACGGCGCTGAGCTTGGGAATGAGTGTTGTTGGCATGGGTTCGTGCCGCGACAGGACAGCGGCATCGTCGTTGACTGGCGAGATCAGGTGCTTTCGCGGGTCGAAGGACCACCGTGCGCGATGTTCGACGTCGCCCTCGTGGAAAAGAAGCTCAACCTGCCAACCTGATTCTTCCTTCCAGGCCGACCATGCGTCTTCGGATGCGGCAATATCCTCGAGCCTGGCTCGAACCGAGGCGCCAAAGGTCGTTTCAGGGCCACCCCTCTGCGAAACGGTGACGGCGAGAGCCTGTTCCACAACGAACTGGCGCTCTGCGAGCACCGCGCCCTCAAACTTCTCTACGTAGCCGAGCTCTTCACCGGTTAGGTCGGCGACCTGCTGGGCGGTAAGACCGCGCCGGATGTGGGCCTGAATGTCCTTCGGGCTCGAGCGGTGGGTTGAGCTCGGTCCAGGGGAGGGGGTGCGCAGAGCGCCCAACAATGCATCGTTGATGGGAACTTGGAAACGTTCCCCATCGGAGGAGACAAGGATGATGTGTCCGTCACTGGCGCCCACAATGCTCAGATTTTCCATCGGATTTCTCCCTCCTTCTGCCTCGTAGTAGTAGCTTGTCACGCCTGCCGGGGAGATATCGAAATATTTTTGGGTGTGGCGCGACGGAGATTCGGTCTTGCCGGCTACCCTAAACCGGTGTTGGGAAGCGCGGTTTGGATTTTCCAAGGTTTATCAGGCAAACTAGCGCCGCACATTCCCACCACCTGACCCGAGGGAGCGAGCGCCACAATGGCAACCGACTACGACGCACCGCGTAAGTCCGAAGAAGATACTGAATCTATCCAGGCGCTCCAGGAGCGCGTGCCAGACAAACTCTCCGGCGTCGTGGACGCCGAGGATGCCGACAACCTCGGTTCGCTCGAGCTGGCTGGCCAGGATCTTGCCAATGTTGAACTCGACGTCGTGGTGCTTCCCCCGCAGGCTGACGAGTTCACGTGCGTGGAGTGCTTCCTGGTGAAGCACCGTTCACAGCTCGACCACGACACCAAGCTTGGCCCCGTGTGTTCGGAGTGTTCTAGGTAGTTTCGCCGCCTCGCCACGCGGCGATGAACTGTTCGGGCCTTCTCGAAGAGACAATCCAGTAAGGCGTCGGGTCCGCTGGGTCGGCGATGGTGATTTTGACCACTGGGTCGACCCACGGCCGAATGACGAGCCAGGCTCGCGCGTCGAGTTTTGGCCCACGCTGTTGGCGGGCGTCCTCACCATAAAACGCTTCTAACTCGCCAACGAACGTTCTCTCAATCTGCGCTCGCCCGGCGCTAATCGTCTGCCCGTCGGTCGAAATGGTTGGGGAGAGGGCCCAGAGCAGTCCCAGCGAGCCGCCCCACAGAGCCATTCCGGCGCCCAATCCCAGGGGGATGCTCAGAGGAAGAAAAATCAGCGTGGTTGCCGGAAGAAAAAGTCCCGTCGCGACGACCATCCACCAGGCGGGGCGAAGCTTCTCACGGTAAACGTTCATGCCTCTATTGGACCACGTATACCCTGGACACTGTGGAAGAGACCCCAAGGCCCGACGTTCTCGTGGTGGGGAACGTCCCCAGGTATGCACAGCCAGGCGATGCCGGCTGTGACTTAGCGAGCACCGAATCGGTCACTCTTGCGCCCGGGGAACGCGCAGTTGTACCCACAGGCACCTCGATTGCTCTTCCCGAAGGATTCGTCGGCTACGTCATGCCGCGCAGCGGTCTCGCAGCAAAGCACGGCATCAGCCTCGTCAATGCCCCCGGCGTCATTGACGCCGGTTATCGCGGCGAGATCAAGGTTGTGCTCATTAACACCGACCTCTCGGAGAGCTTTAGTGTTCAACCAGGTGACCGGATTGCGCAGCTGGTAGTTTCTCCTGTGGCGAGAGCACGGTTTCACGAGGTCGAGCGTCTTCCGGGGACAGAACGCGCTGCCGGAGGATTTGGGTCGACCGGACAGCACGCCTGATTCAAAGGAGTACTCAGTGAGCGACATTCCCACGACAGTGGACGGCTTTGAGGGCGATTTCCCCAAGTCGGCACCGGCCGACCGTCATGTCACAGGTCCTCTGGATGACAGCGAAGCAGGGTCTGTGAAGCCCTCGGTTGACTTGGGAAGCCTCCGGCTTGACCCCAAGCGAGGAATGCAGTTGCGACTCGAAGTGGAGAAGAGCTCACAACGGGTTATCGCGGTGACCCTCGAGTATGACGGCTCAACGCTTCAGCTCCAGCCCTTTGCCGCGCCACGATCAAGCGGACTCTGGCACGGCATCCGGGCCCAAATCATTGAGCAGATAACGAAGCAGGGCGGCAAGGCGCTGGAGCACGATGGCCCTTTTGGCCCAGAGGTCCAGGCAGATGTCCCCGTTCAAGCGGGTAGTTCCTTCAGCACGAGAAAAGTGCGGTTCGTTGGTATCGATGGCCCCAGGTGGTTCCTGCGGGGTGTCATCGGAGGGACCGCAGCGACCAACGCGGATGCGGCCGAGGTGATTCATGCAATGCTGCGCAGCGTGGTGGTGGTCCGCGGGGAGGTCCCGATGCCCCCGCGAGAGTTGCTGCCACTGCGAGTTCCCACGAACAACGCCCCCGACGTGACCGAGGAGGTCTAGCCGGTGGAGGGACCCGAGTCCAATCGGGTTGCCCAGGCACTCGGCGATTCAGCCTTTGGCAGTGTCAAGCCAGGCGAAACTCCCACAGGGGAGGCGCTGTGGTCGGCTGTCGGACGGACCAGGGGTGTCGTTGAAGCGTTGTTGCCCGGGATTGGGTTCCTCGTTGTCTTCACCCTGAGCCAAAATCTTGTGTGGGCTCTCAGCGCGCCGTTGGTGGTGGCGGTGGCATTCATCCTTGCGCGGTTGATCCAGAAATCTCCCGTCATGCCCGCTGTTGCGGGGCTCGTGGGAATCGTAGCGTCGGCTGGCGTCGCGCTGTGGTCGGGTCGGGCTGAAGACAACTTTGTGTTGGGGTTTTTGGTGAACGGGCTCTGGATTCTGGCGCTCGTGATCTCCCTGCTGGCGCGGCGACCGCTGGTTGGTGTTGTGGCGGGAGTGCTGGTCGGGGACGAGTCGTGGCGGGCAGACGTGGCCACTCGTCGGGTAGCGACGAGTGCGACCTGGCTGTGGGTAGGCGTGTTTTCTGGCCGGTTGGCCGTGCAGTTGCCGCTCTATTTTGCGGGGCAAGTAAGCGCGCTCGCTGTGGCAAAACTGCTCATGGGTGTCCCGCTGTACGCGGCAGCGCTGTGGTTCACGTGGCTACTGATGAGGGCGGTTTATCGAGGCCGCGACGTTGGGGCCCAGTGATAGTATTTGTCTTGATATCAAGATAACTGCGTATCCAGCGGACAAGGAGAATCTCTCGTGAGCTCACTCAACAGCTTTGGCGCTAAGGCAACGCTCACTGTCGGTGGCGCAGACTTCGAGATCTACCGCACGAGCAGTGTCGAGGGCCACGAGACGTTGCCCTTTAGCCTCAAAGTGCTCCTGGAGAACCTCTTGCGCACTGAAGACGGTGCCAACATCACTAAGGACCAAATTAGCGCGCTTGGCAGTTGGGACCCGAAGGCCGAGCCCTCCACGGAAATTCAGTTCACGCCAGCGCGCGTTGTTTTGCAGGACTTCACTGGTGTTCCCTGCATCGTCGACCTCGCTACCATGCGTGAAGCAATCGTTGATTTGGGTGGCGACCCCAGCAAGGTGAATCCGCTTTCTCCCGCCGAACTCGTCATTGACCACTCGGTGATTGCCGACCTGTTTGGACAGCCGGACTCTTTCACCCGCAACGTCGACATTGAGTACGAACGAAACGGTGAGCGCTACCAGTTCCTGCGATGGGGCCAGACCGCCTTCAACAACTTCAAGGTGGTCCCACCGGGCACCGGCATCGTCCACCAGGTGAACATCGAGAACCTCGCGAAGGTGACATACACGAAGGACCTCGGGGGAGTGACTCAAGCGTTCCCTGACACGTGTGTGGGAACTGACTCGCACACCACCATGGTGAATGGGCTTGGCGTTCTAGGTTGGGGTGTGGGCGGAATTGAAGCCGAGGCGGCCATGCTCGGCCAGCCCGTTTCTATGCTCATTCCCCGCGTCGTTGGATTCAAGCTCACTGGAACCATTCCGGCAGGCGTGACTGCAACCGACGTCGTCTTGACCATTACCCAGATGCTGCGAGCGCACGGGGTGGTCGGCAAGTTTGTCGAGTTCTATGGAGCGGGTGTTGCTCACGTGCCACTGGCTAACCGCGCAACCATTGGAAACATGAGCCCGGAGTTTGGCTCCACGGCAGCAATGTTCCCCATTGACGATGTCACCCTTGACTATCTGCGCCTCACCGGCCGCAGTGCGGACCAGATTGCTTTGGTGGAGGCCTATTCCAAGGAGCAGGGTCTCTGGCACAATCCCGCCATTGAGCCCCGCTACAGCGAGTACATGGAGCTGGATCTTCAGACCGTCGTGCCAAGCATTGCTGGGCCGCGCAGGCCCCAGGACCGTATTGCACTCGATCACGCCCAGGATCAGTTCCACAAAGACTTGGAGGGCTTCCTGTCCAAAGAGACAGCGACTAGCGGAGTCCCCGTGACCATGGACGGGTCGAACTTTGAGTTGGAGAACGGCGCGGTCACCATCGCCGCCATCACTTCGTGCACCAACACGTCTAATCCCTCGGTGATGCTCGCCGCGGGCTTGCTCGCGCGCAACGCTGCGAAGAAGGGCCTGAAGTCCAAGCCTTGGGTAAAGACAACCCTTGCTCCGGGCTCGAAAGTAGTGACCGACTACTACGAGAAGGCAGGCCTCATGGATGACCTTGAGGCACTGGGCTTCTATCTCGTCGGATATGGCTGCACCACGTGTATTGGTAACTCCGGACCGCTGGCCGACGAGATCTCACAGGCCATCAACGACAACGACCTAGCGGTTACCGCGGTGCTCTCGGGTAACCGGAATTTTGAGGGTCGGATTAATCCAGACGTGAAGATGAACTACCTTGCAAGCCCACCGCTGGTAATCGCCTACGCGCTGGCGGGCACGATGGACTTTGATTTTGATTCCCAGCCTCTTGGCCAAGATCAGCAGGGCAACGACGTTTTCCTTGCCGATGTGTGGCCGGACGCCGCAGAGGTTCAAGCGACTATCGACTCCTCCATCGACACTGACATGTTCCTCAAGCAGTATGCGAGTGTGTTCGACGGGGATGACCGTTGGCGCTCCTTACCAACGCCCACAGGCGACACCTTCGAGTGGGATGACGCGTCAACTTACGTCAGAAAACCCCCGTATTTCGAGGGCATGACCAAGAAGCCCTTGCCTGTCACTGACATTGCTGGAGCACGGGTCCTGGCGTTGCTTGGCGATTCCGTCACTACCGACCACATCAGCCCCGCTGGCTCCATTAAGGCTGACAGCCCCGCTGGCCGGTACCTCAGCGACCGCGGCATCGACCGATTGGACTTCAATTCCTATGGTTCTCGTCGTGGAAACCACGAAGTGATGATCCGCGGAACCTTCGCCAATATTCGGCTCAAGAACCTCCTTCTTGAGGGTGTTGAGGGTGGTTTTACGCGCGACTTCACCACCGCGGAGGGCTCGCAGAGCGCCATCTATGACGCCTCTGAACGGTATGTCGCCGCGGGGACGCCCCTGGTGATCCTCGCCGGCAAAGAGTACGGTTCTGGGTCCTCCAGGGACTGGGCTGCAAAGGGGACGAGTCTCCTGGGCGTTCGGGCTGTGATTGCCGAGAGTTTTGAGCGAATCCACCGGTCAAACCTGATTGGAATGGGCGTTATTCCGCTGCAGTTCCCACCTGGAGTGAATGCCGCATCTCTCGGCCTCGATGGCACGGAAGAGTTCAGCATTGAGGGGATTGTTGCCCTTAATGACGGACCGGTTCCCTCCACCCTGCGCGTGAGTGCCAACCCCACCGCACACTCACCAGCGGGCAAGGCGCCTGTCACCTTTGAGGCAGTGGTGCGAATTGACACTCCAGCCGAGGCCGATTACTACCGCAACGGTGGGATTCTCCAGTACGTGTTGCGCTCTTTGCTCTAGGCGAGGTCACAGCCTGCCAACTGGCAACGCGCAGGCCTGGGTCGTAGGCTTAGGGCATGTCGTTGTTGAGCTCAATTTCCAGCCCTCGGGACCTGGACGCTCTGAGTTCCAGTCAGCTCGACGAGTTAGCCACAGAGATTCGACAGTTCCTCATCACGGAGGTTGCTAAGTCCGGAGGGCACTTAGGGCCGAACCTCGGCGTCGTTGAGCTCACCATCGCGTTGCACCGAGTTTTTGATTCTCCTAGAGATCCTTTTATCTGGGACACCGGACACCAGTCCTATGTCCACAAGCTCCTGACTGGCCGTCAAGACTTCTCGGGCCTGCGACAAAAAGGTGGCCTTGCGGGTTATCCCCAGCGCTCTGAGTCGGAGCACGACATTGTGGAGAGCTCTCACGCATCCAGCTCGTTGAGCTGGGCTGAGGGCATTTCTCGCGCATTTCACATGACGGGTGAACGCGATCGCTATGTGGTGGCAGTCGTGGGCGACGGCTCGCTCACCGGCGGCATGACATGGGAAGCGCTGAACAACATCTCCCACGACAATGAGCGCAATCTCATCATCGTGGTCAATGACAACGGTCGCTCCTATGCGCCCACCATCGGTGGCATGGCCAGGTTCCTCGGCAACGTGCGCACCAAGGGTTCCTACCGGGTATTTAAATCCACCGCAGAGCGATTTTTCAGTCTCTTTGGGGCGCCCGGGAAGGCTGTGTTCCGAGGGCTTCGTGGGGGGACCCGCGGCTTCCTGTCACGGTTTGCCAACAACGATCACCTCTATTCCAACCTCGACATCAAGTACTTGGGTCCAGTGGATGGTCACAACATCGAGGACGTCGAGCGAGCGCTGCGTCAAGCCAAAGAGCGCAAGGCTCCCGTCATCGTTCACGTCATCACTCAGAAAGGCCGCGGTTACCAACCGGCCCTTGACGACGAGGCCGACCAATTTCACGCTGTCGGCCAGATTGATCCCCTCACCGGCCTCAATCGCGAGTCTTCGAACGCCGTCTCATGGACTGGGGTCTTCGGCGATGAGATGGTGCATATAGCCAGCGAGAACGACAAGGTGGTCGGAATTACAGCTGCCATGTTGCGGCCCACGGGCCTGCACCGCATGGCGGCCCAGTATCCCGAGCGTGTCCTTGATGTGGGAATCGCCGAGCAGCACGCTGTGGCGAGTGCCGCTGGGCTCGCCTACGGCGGCATGCACCCGGTCGTGGCGGTGTATGCGACCTTCATCAACCGTGCTTTTGATCAGGTGCTCATGGACGTCGCACTTCACAAAGCGGGAGTCACGTTTGTATTGGACCGCGCCGGCGTGACGGGACCAGATGGCCCGAGCCACCATGGAATGTGGGACCTCTCCATTCTTCAAGTGGTTCCCGGTATTCGGTTAGCTGCCCCTCGTGATGCGAAGCGACTGCGTGAGGAACTCAGGGAAGCGATTGCTGTTGAGGATGCACCCACGGTTCTGCGGTTCCCGAAGGGCTCTGTGGCTCCGGAGCTGGATGCGCTTCGTAGAACCAAAGACGGCGTTGACGTCCTCGCCGAGGCTGCACACAAGGACGTTCTGATTGTCGCGGTCGGCCCGATGGCGCACCTGGCTCTCGAGGTGCGCGACCGCTTGGCGGATCAGGGTATTGGAGCGACCGTCATTGACCCCAGATGGGTTGTTCCTGTCGCGCCAAGCATCATCACCATGGCCAGAGACCACCGAATCGTCATCAGTATTGAAGATGGCATCCGGGTTGGGGGAGTGGGCACCAGGATTCGCCAGGAGCTTAGAGCAGCCGGCGTCGATACTGCTGTGGATGAAATTGGGCTCCCTGATGAATTCCTCGACCACGCTGAGCGCTCCGAGATTCTCTCCGCCGTGGGACTCACGTCGCAAACAATCGCACGCAACGTCGTGGCACAGGTGCTTGGCATGAAGGTTCCCGTTGCTCGCCCATTGCCTGCGGAGCACACGAGTGATGCCCCACTCGATGTGCCTTCCGACACCGAGGAAACTCGCTAGGACACACCCCTGATGGGCGGGTTGTGGAAGAACTTCCCGCGCACCTTCTCTGAGGCCCCGCTGCGGTCGAGGTACGGTGTCACGCCACCCATGTGGAATGGCCATCCTGCGCCCAGGATCATGGCAACGTCAATCTCTTCGGGGCCACTGACCACGCCCTCGTCGAGCATGCGACCGATTTCATCGGCCAAGCCGTCGTGAACGCGGTCTCGGAGTTCCGAGACGGTGTAGCCGGGACCAGGGCCAATCAGTGCCCGTGCCCCGGTGGTAATCCCGGTGATTTTCTGCGAGCTGTTTCTCTCATAGATCGCACCGATTTTCACGAGAGAGTGAAGGGCAGAGCTTGCGAAGAAACGCTCGGGGAATGCGGCGTGGTGGGTGTCGAGCACATGGGCGCCGACTTGCAGACCCACAAGCTCGAGTAGGGCGAAGGGGCCCATGGGTAGTCCCAGCGGGGCGACCGCTTCGTCAACAACGTCATAGGGCGTCCCCATCTCAATCGCGTGCATTGCTTCGCCGAGGAGCTTCGCAAGGATGCGATTGACGACAAACCCTGTGGTGTCGGAGGTAATGATCGCAGTTTTGCGCAGCTTTCCGACCGTTGCAACTGCTGTGGCGACGGCTTCATCGGAGCTGCCGGGAGCTCGGACGACCTCAACCAGTGGCATGACAGCCACCGGGTTGAAGAAGTGAATGCCGACCATCCGGGTCGGGTCGCTAAGGACGGAGGCGATATCGGCGATGGAGAGCGAGGAAGTGTTAGAGGCAAGTATGCAGTCGGGTCGAACGTGCTTCTCCAGTTCCTGGAACACCTGGTGCTTGACGCCAAGCTCTTCGAACACGGCCTCAATCACCAGATCGCACTGTGCAAAATCACTCATCTGGGTGGTTCCCTTGATGAGGGATTGAAGTTTGCCAAGGACGTCGGGGTGAAGGCGCCCTTTGCCGCGCAGTGTGGTGAGCTCACCATGAATCCACGCGATTGCGTCGTCCACGCGCTCCTGGCTGATGTCGCTGATGATGACGGGCACCTCGAGCCGTCGAAGCAGCTGGAGGGCGAACTGCCGCGCCATAAGTCCTGCGCCCACGACCCCAACACTGGTGACTGGTTTTGCGAGGGACTTGTCGGGGGCTCCGGGAGTGTTCTTGGCGCGTTTTTGGACCAGCATAAAGGCGTAGACGCTCGCGCGGAATTGATCGCCCGCAATCAACTCGGCGAGGACCTCGTCCTCAGCAGCAAACCCTCGCGCTTTGGTGCTCGATCGCGCAGCGGCCATCAAGTCAAGCGCTGCATAGGGGGCCTTGGCGATGGTCCCAATCTTTGCCGTGAGCATTTTCCTCGCGGTGTTGATTGCTATGGGCCACACGGTTGCGCGTTCGACTGGGCCCGGTTGGTGCTTGCGCGAGACCTTGCGTCGGCCCGACACCACCTGGTCGGCAAACCGGATTGAGTCCTCCAGAAAGCGCGCCGGGGGGAAGATTGCATCCACTACACCGAGCTCGTGTGCGGCTGCGGGGGTGAGGGTGCGGTTTGTTTTCAGTGGGTTCTCCACCATCACCGTAAGAGCGTTCTTGATTCCGACCAGGTTAGGCAGGAGCCAGGCTCCTCCCCACCCAGGAACGAGGCCGAGGAAGACTTCGGGAAGGGCAAGGGCCGCGGCACCCGAGGATACTGTTCGGTAATCGCAGTTGAGTGCGATCTCGAGCCCGCCGCCAAGAGCCAGGCCGTTCACGAAGCAGAAGCTGGGAACGCGAAGCTCACCGAGAAGACCTAAGGTTTGGTGTCCAAGCTGTGCCATCTTCTTGCCAGACTCCCAGTCAGGGATGTCACCTACCTTTGACAGATCTGCACCGGCAGCCAGAATGAAGGGACTGCCCGTGATGGCAACAGCCTGAACCAGACCCTCGGAGGCTTCTTTCTGGAGGTCGCGCAAGGTGTCCCGAAGCTCGACGAGTCCCTGTGGCCCAAGAGTGTTCGGGCGAGTGTGGTCTTTCCCGTTGTCGAGGGTCACCAGCGCAAGCGTCCCCTTGCTTAGCGGCAATGGAACCTTGCGGACATAGGAGTGGGTGACGACTTCGTCCGCCGCGTAGGCCAGAAGAGCGGTCATATCGACCGTGTCGTACTGAGCGACTGCGCTGCGTGCCATTATCGGCCTGCCTTGAAGTGGGGGTTTTCCCAAATAACCGTTCCGCCCTGACCAAGACCCACACACATCGCGGTCAGGCCATAGCGCACCTCTGGATGCAATTCGAACTGCTTCGCCAACTGAATCATCAGACGCACACCAGAGGCTGCCAGGGGGTGCCCGAGCGCGATTGCGCCACCCCAGGGGTTGACCCGGGGGTCGTCGTCGCTAATCGAGAAATGATCCAAGAAACTCAACACCTGCACGGCAAATGCCTCGTTCAACTCGAAAAGCCCGATGTCCTCGATGGTGAGCCCCGCCTTAGCGAGCGCCTTCTCCGTTGAGGGAATTGGGCCAAGGCCCATCACTTCTGGTTCCACTCCGGCATAGGCAAAGGACACCATGGTCATCTTGACGCCAAGCCCCAGTTCACGGGCGGTGGACTCCGAAGCAAGAAGGGCGACCGTCGCACCATCGGTCAGAGGTGAGGCGTTCCCGGCAGTGACTTTTCCGTGTGGGCGGAAAGGAGTTTTCAGCTCAGAGAGCGCCTCAAGGGTGGTTTCTGGCCTCCTACCTTCGTCTTCTGTGGCGAGGCCGTAACCGGTTTCGCTTCTGGTGGCGATGGGAATCAGGTCAGGCTGAATCAGGCCCGCCTGGTAGGCGGCCTCCACACGGTGCTGGGACTCCAGCCCGAAACGGTCAGCGCGCTCTTTCGTGAGGGTAGGGAATCGATCGTGTAAACGCTCTGCGGTCATACCCATGTTGAGCGCATCGGGGCTGACCAGCTTCTCGGCGAGGAAACGTGGATTAGGGTCAACATCGCGACCAAGGGGATGGCGCCCCATGTGCTCGACACCCCCAGCAATCGCAAGGTCGTATGCGCCAAAGGCGATGCCCCCGGCAACGGTGGTGACTGCGGTCATGCCACCCGCGCACATGCGATCCAGCGCATAGCCGGGGACGCTCAAGGGGAGGCCTGCCAGGATGCTGGCGGTCCGGCCGAGAGTGAGCCCCTGGTCGCCCTCTTGAGTGGTGGCGGCAATGGCGACATCATCGATGCGCTCGCTAGGAACCCGGGGGTTACGCTCCAGAAGGCCGATCATTGCCCCGACTATGAGATCATCGGCGCGCGTGTGCCAGTACATTCCTTTGTCACCGGCGCGCCCGAAAGGCGTGCGCACACCGTCAATGAAAACAACCTTGGTCTCTGTCATCGCCCTGCTCCTTTGCCCTTGGCACCCTCATGCTAGAACGTTGGGCGATTGGGGGTAGACCGGGTGGGGCCAGGCTACGAATCGGAGGGCGAAGAGGTCCCCTCCGGTTGGTTGGCCTCCACAAAGACCCGGCTGAGAGCCTCAGAAACAATGTCTACCTGCCACACCCTGGCGCCCCTCTCGAGAAGCGCCCGGCGGAGGCCCAGCGGTGACATGTCATCCGGGGCGTCCCAGCAGAGCCGGCGGAGAAAATCTGGCGTCAGCAAGTTCTCTGACGGAATGGAGCGCTCCTCGCTCAATCGCGTCAGCTCCTCTTTGGCAGCACTCAAACGCGCCCACGCAACCGGGTTCTTCTCAGACCAGACCCTGGGCGGGGGTGGGCCCTCTGATACCGACCGTGCGCCGGGGAGATCCTCAGTGGTGCGCCCTCGTTCGATTGCCGCCCACCAGCGGTCAAGCTCGGATCGTGACGCCCGACCGTTGAAAGATTTGAGTCCTGCCAACTCTCGTTTGGTAGCCGGGTCCGCCAAGACCGCCGCCACGAGCGCTCGGTCGGGGACAAGTCTCCCGGGGGCTGTGTCGGTCGCTTCGGCAAAGGCCTCTCGGGTCTCCCAGAGTTCTCGGGCAATAGCGAGCTTTCTGGGGCCACGAATCTGGTGGAGACCAGAGAGTCTGCGCCACGGTTCCGTCCTGGGGGAGTGCGGACTGAGCGAGAGTTGCGCTTGGAACTCCTCGGCCGCAATTTCCCATTTTCCTTGTTCTGAGAGGATTCGGTGAATTTCGTTGCGAACTTGGGGAAGATACTCCACATCCAGTGCGGCGTAGTTGAGCCATGGTTCAGGCAAGGGACGGGTTGACCAGTCGGCCGCTGAGTGTTCCTTGGCGAGGCTGAGTCCCAAGACGTCCTCCATGACGCCTTGAAGCCCCACCCGAGGGAGGCCTGCAAGTCTGGCGCCAAGTTCGGTATCGAAAAGGGTGACGGGGTTTATGCCCGCTTCGCGAAGGCAGGGAAGGTCTTGGTGGGCGGCGTGAATAATCCACTCGAGCTCGGAGAGCTGATGAGTGATGTCATCAAGGGCCCCCACACCGATGGGGTCAATCAAATAGTTCGGCGTTCCTTCACGGTGGACCTGGACAAGGTAGGCGCGGGAGGAATATCGGAAACCGCTCGCGCGCTCGGCGTCAAGGGCCAGCGGCCCTGAACCTTCCAGCAGGCCATCCAGTGCATGGCGAAAGGCTGCTCTGTCTTCGACTAACACAATTGGCGCACTCGCGGCAGCGGGTGGAAGCGGGGGTGGATCGTCTACTGTCTCGCTCATGGGGCCGAACGTTGCGGTGGCAGGGCCGCCACTCCATCGGGCGTGGGCGGGAAACCTGCCAGCATGCAGACGAATTCCGACCACGCCTCAAGATGAGGTTTGAGGTCGCTGGAGGTTGGACTCCAGGAGGCCCGAACCTCGACCTGGGCGCCTTGACGGTCGCCGGCAAGTTCACCAAAGCCGGTGGAAAGAACTGTCGTAGTGGTGCCAGCGGCGTGGTCATATTGCGCGCCACGGGTGTCGAGCGCGTCCATCAGCCACGACCACGCGACGTTAGGAAGAAACTGGTCTGCTCCCATGGAGGGGTCAACTGGTGCTTGGGCGAAGACCACCATGCGATAGGCCGATCCCCAGGCTTCTGGTCGCTCGGGATCGCACAAAAACACCAAGCGCCCGGTTCCATACTCCTGATCTGAGGTGGTCTGAGAGGGTTCAACGTCCGCAGCCCACGCCAACTGGAAAGGGGCCAAGCCCTCCGGCGCGGCCGTTTCAAAGACTCTCAGTTCAGGCCGAAGCGTTGCTCGCTCCGCAGAGGCCAGCGCGTCACCGAACTCCTTGGGTACTTCGCCTGCAGGGGCAGCCTGAATCATGTTTTTAGCGTAAAGCGCGGGAGTCTCTGCCGGTCGAGGGCGCGCCGCTTGGCCCGGTTTGATACAGGTGGTACAGCATCTTCGCATCGTCAGTCGCCAGTGAGGTGAGTTGCCATAGCGAGGTGTCGAGTGGCCACCACGAGGGGATTCCTCTGTGTTGGTCGTTGGGCGGAGGTGTCACTGAGAGAGCAACCTCATCAATCAGGGTCGCCCAAGACTCCCAGACACTTCTGCCTCCCTCCAGAAGAAACGTCTTCGCTCCTAGCCTCTGGCTCAGAGCATCCCGAATCTCATCAGCGGGAATCCGGCCCTCGCCCTCGAGAGCCACAATCTCTGCGTCAATACCGGCCAGTGTTGTGTGAACGGTCTCAGTCGCTCCTGGTCGGGTGACCACGATGAGTCGACTCTCGGGCGAGAGGAGCAGGCGGTGGCCACTCATGTCACCAGACAGGGTAATCACAGCCAAGGGCGTGTGCTCAGGCACGGGCACACGCTCACGCCTCGCCGTCTCTGCTCCCATCACGATGACATCGAATGCTGCGCGTTGAAGTGCGAGAAGCCGCCGGTCCACCCCAGAGGTGAGCGAGCCACTGGTGCCGTCCAGGCCCTCTGTTTCGCCAAGCGCATTGGTCACCATGACTGCTCGGACCCACGCAGTGGCAGGTGGCGCCAAATCTGCAGTGATCACCCCTAGGTCAGCCTCATTGCGAAGGTCAAATGCTTGAGATGGTGGTGGGAGCACCCGGTAGAGATTCACTCAGGAGAGGCTTTCGTCCACCTGGCGCTTGATCCGCCACAGCATCCCCGACATTCCACGAAGCCGAAGCATGCTGACAGCGTTCTGGAGGCCAAGCAGCAGGGGAAAATCCGCCGGAACGGCCTTCACCTGCTCTGGTGTCATGCCGTGAAGCCCATGAACGAGGATGGAGGCGAACCCTCGTGTGGTGGGAGCCTCAGCGGGCGCTGTCGCGTGGACCACGACAACATCCGGTGTTGCCTCCACCGAAATGAACACCGGGGACTGGCATTCTTCCACCCGCTCCCATTCGTCCGAGGCAACAAGGCCCTCGGGCACCTCGGGGAGAGAATCGGAGAACTCCAGGAGTAACTGCAGGCGGTCAGGAACGCTCAAGGCAAGAAAATCATCCCGAATTGCCTGGAGAGAGGGCGGCAGAGCCGCCACGGTGTCGCCCATGCTTACGGGGCTACGCCTGGCTCGTTGCCGGTAGAAATGGGGACTCGAACAGCGCTTCCCCATTCGGTCCAGGATCCGTCGTAGTTGCGCACCGAATCAAGACCGAGGAGATACTTCAACACGAACCAAGTGTGGCTTGAGCGCTCGCCAATTCGGCAGTACGTAATCACATCGTCAGATGCCTTGATTCCCTCACCCTTGAGGTAGAGCTCTACGAGTGCCGCGTGGGGCTTAAACGTGCCGTCTTCGGCAGCAGCTTTTGCCCAGGGCACGCTGCGCGCCGTGGGGATGTGGCCGCCACGCAGTGCGCCTTCTTCGGGATAAGCGGGCATGTGGGTGCGCTCGCCGCTGTACTCTTCTGGGCTTCTCACATCAATCAAGGGATTACCGAAGTGCTGGAGCACGTCTTCCTTGAAGGCGCGAATTTCGGAATCATTACGCTCGACCACCGGGTAATTAGTGGAGGACCGTGATGGAAGCTCCTTCGTGAACTCGCGACCTTCTGCGACCCAGGCGTCACGGCCACCATTGAGAAGCCGGACGTCCTGGTGGCCAAAGAGCGTGAACACCCACAGTGCGTAGGCGGCCCACCAGTTGCTCTTGTCTCCATAAATCACAACAGTGTCATCGCGGGAGATTCCTTTGCGTGACATCAGGGCAGCAAAACCAGCGCCATCGACATAGTCGCGAACGACCGGGTCATTAAGTTCGGTATGCCAATCGACCTTTATCGCACCTGGAATGTGGCCGGTCTCGTAGAGCAGCACGTCCTCGTTCGACTCGACAATTGCCAGACCCGGCGTTGTCAGGTGCTCGGCAAGCCATGCGGTTGTTACCAAACGCTCGGGGTTTGCGTAGTCCGCAAGCTGCGGGGAGGGATCGGCGGGAAGGCTCACTGGGGAACTCCTTGGGTGCTGCACATAATCGGATGGTCCCGGCCGGTACGCTGGAACGCAGTGCCTATTCTCGCACTCGCCCCTGAACGTTGTCGCCGAATGCTACGAAGTGAGTCAGATGAATTCCCCCACTCCCGGGACTAGCACGCCGACGAGCCTCTGCAACCGGCACCCTGTGCTCTCCATTGAAGACATGTTGCGCCACTTTGTGCCACCGGCACAGTTCGAGGGCGCGAGTCTCGACAACTACACCCCCGATCCAGCACACCCCTCTCAGGAGCAGGCTCTTGAGAGTGCGAAGGCTTTTGTGGGAGCTTCGGCACCGCAACGGAGTCAGGGGTGGAAATTTGGGGGTGCAAAGAAATCAGAAGCGCCAGTCAAGCCAGGAATCTACCTTGACGGTGGTTTTGGGGTAGGAAAAACCCACCTGCTCGCTGCGATGTGGCACCTGATTCCCGGCCGCAGCTATTACGGGACATTCATCGAATACACCGCGCTGGTTGGAGCGCTCGGATACCGCGGTGCTGTTGACCACCTCAAGGGCGCGTCGTTCTTGGCGATTGACGAGTTTGAGTTGGACGACCCAGGCGACACGATGGTGATGTCGCGGTTGCTTGGCGAACTTGTAGCTTCGGGAACAAGGCTGGCTGCCACGTCCAACACCCCACCCGCGGCGCTTGGCGAAGGCCGCTTTGCGGCTGAAGATTTTCTTCGCGAGATCACCGCTTTGGCGGATAAGTTCCTGACGGTTCGTATCGACGGAGAGGACTATCGCAGGCGGGACTTTGAGGGTCACGCTGTGGTGATTGCGCCTGGTGATGTGGCTCGAGCCCTGGGCGCTCTTGGGGGCGGAGTCACCCTTGATGAATTTGGCGAGGTTATCGCCCATCTCGCGACCATTCACCCGAGTCGCTACGTCGGTCTCGTTGAAGGGCTGAAGGGTGTGGCGTGGACCGGGGTTTATCAGCTCCACAATCAGGCTGAGGCTCTGCGCTTGGTCGCACTCGTCGACCGTCTTTATGACGCCCGTGTTGCGATTATCCACAGTGGGCTGTCTCTCGATGAAGTGTTCGATGAGACCATGCTCTCCGGTGGCTATCGTAAAAAGTATCTTCGCGCGGTGTCCCGGATGATTGCTCTGACGCGACTTGCCGGAAATCCCCAGGAGACGCTCTAGGCGCTCCTCTAAACTGAGAGAGTCCAACACCACACCGAGGAGCGTGCGCGTGGCGAGCAGCGAATCATCAGCCCGAGTCGTCCCAGGCCGGGGCGAGTATCTCGAGTCGTTGTGGATTGAGAAGATTTTGCGCCGCGAGACCATTGGTGGCCTCATCATCGTGGGAGCGGCTTTCCTTGCCGTGGTTCTGGCTAATTCGCCGTTGGCCGATGCGTACTTTGGTCTGCGCAGCACATACTTGAGTATCGGGTTTGGCGATGCCGTAATGAAGATCAGTGTGGGCCACTTTACGGCGGACGGCCTACTCGCAATCTTCTTCTTTCTCGTGGGGCTGGAGCTCAAGCGCGAGTTTGTATCAGGGGAGTTGCGTGACCCTAGGAAAGCCTTGGTTCCTGTCGTGGCTGCCGTGGGTGGCGTCATCGTCCCCGCCGTTATTTACGTGAGCATCACGCAGGCGATGGGTGTTCCTGAGGCCGCGCGTGGTTGGGCAATCCCCATTGCCACGGACATTGCTTTTGCGCTCGCGGTGTTGGCTCTCGTCGGGTCATGGTTGCCGCTGGCGTTGAGAACGTTCCTCTTGACCCTTGCCGTCGTGGATGACTTGATTGGCATCACCGTGATCGCCATTTTTTACACCGATGAGCTGGCGATAGAAAACCTCGCGTTGTCCTTGGCAATCATTGCCGTCTACGGGTTTCTTGCCCAGCGCTACCAGAACTTTTTCGCGGAGCGTTTCGGTGCGGCCTGGGTAATTCTTCTTCCCATTGGAATCGTGGCGTGGTTCTTCATGTACGGCTCAGGCGTGCACGCAACAATCGCGGGTGTCCTGCTGGCGTTCACGATTCCGGTTCTTCGGTCTCGTAAAGAGCGTGAAGCGAAACCCTTGGAGCCAGGCGATGGCCTTGCGGGGATCTTCGAGCACCGATTTCGCCCCTTCTCTGCGGGCATCGCCGTGCCGTTGTTCGCTTTCTTTGCAGCTGGTGTGAGCCTGGGATCTGGTCCGCAGTTCTTGGAGTTGTTGTTGTCGCCGGTTTCTCTGGGCATCATCGTTGCGTTGGTGGTGGGTAAGACCGTCGGTGTCGTGGTCGCTACATGGCTCGTCACGCGGCTTCCTGGCCTTGGTCTCCCGCGGGGAATGGCGTGGGTTGACCTGATAGGAATAGCGCTTCTGGCTGGAATTGGGTTCACCGTGTCGCTGTTGATTGGTGAGCTGAGCTTTGGCCTGGGTACGGTGTTTGGAGACGAAGCCAAGCTCGGAATTCTGGTGGGCTCCGTTGTAGCAGCGCTGCTCGCCGCGATCATCCTTGGGAGTCGTAACCGCTACTACAGAAGTCTTGCCGAAGAGGATGCCCGCGACGACAATCACGATGGCATTCCTGACGTTTTCCAGAAGGCCTAGGAAACACAGTCTTTACACAGGGCGCCAACCCGAAATGGTTTCGAAACATGCCAGCGCCTGGCTAGAAACCTCTTCCCGTAACACTGGTCCCACGGCACGGTGAATCAGCGTGCCGTCCATGTTAGGTGTTACCAAGGGAGAGAACTAATGGATACAGGCCAGTTAGCCTGGGGAATCACGGCCACCGCTCTGGTGTTGCTGATGACCCCCGGCGTTGCGTTCTTTTATGGCGGTCTAGTCAAGGCCAAGAGCGTCGTCAGCATGATGATGATGAGCTTTGGAGCTCTTGCACTGGTCGGCGTGCTCTGGATTCTCTATGGCTGGAGCATGTCGAGTGTTGGGGGAGCGGGCGAGTTCGCCGGCAATCCATTCACTGGCTTCGGGCTTGCAGGCCTCGATAACGAGGGTCTTCTCGGAGCAGCTTTCGGTGCCACGTTCGCGATCATCACCGTTGCGCTGATTTCTGGGGCGATCGCAGATCGGGCGAAGTTCGGTGCCTGGATGGTCTTCGCTGGTATCTGGTCAACCCTGGTGTACTTCCCCGTTGCTGCGTGGGTATGGGGTGGCGGGTGGATTCTCAACCTCGGCGACCTGCTCGGCGGGTTCCCGAGCGTCATCGACTACGCCGGTGGGACCGCGGTGCACATTAACGCGGGCGCCGCAGCACTTGCCCTCTCAATTGTCTTGGGGCGCCGTGTGGTGTTCCAGAAGGGTGCTCACAAGCCCCACAACGTGCCACTGGTTCTGCTCGGAGCCGCCCTACTGTGGTTTGGCTGGTTCGGTTTTAACGCCGGTGCGGAGTTCCTCGCAGAGGGCATGCCTGGCGTTGGGTTAATTGTTGTCAACACCTTGGGAGCCACAGCAGCAGCAATCCTCGGATGGTTGGTCGTGGAGAAGCTCAAGGATGGCAAGGCCACGGCTGTGGGTGCCGCATCGGGCGCTGTCACCGGATTGGTTGCGATTACCCCGGCGTGCGCGAACTTGACTCCTGGCTTCGCGCTTCTGCTGGGTGTCGTTGCTGGGATCATCTCTGCGCTCTCAGTCGACCTGAAGTTCAAGTTTGGCTACGACGACTCGCTCGATGTGGTTGGTATCCACCTGGTCGCTGGATTGGTGGGAACCCTCTACCTCGGGTTCTTCGCTATCGACACCGGCCTGTTCACAGGTGGCGACTTCGGCCAACTAGCAGTGCAGGCAATCGCGGCATTCGCGGTGCTGGCCTACTCGTTCGTGGTTGCTCTGGTGTTGGGCTTCGCAATCGAGAAGACCATGGGCTTCCGTGTCACCAGCGAAGATGAGGTCGCGGGCATCGACACCATCGTTCACGGTGAAGAGGGCTACCAGCTCGAAGCAGACGAACGCGTCTAGCAATCAAGGGTTGCGGGGCCGGCCGCCGGGCCGGCCCCGCAACTTTTTGGCGGCGGGACGCGCTCATAGCGCTTGGTCAGGATGCGCTCCGGGGGGCTAGACCCAGGCGTAGTATTGCCCGGTGCCAGAAACCGCCGCGTTGCTTTCGTTCATGGTGCTTGCTCTCGTCGTCATCGTTGTGCCAGGCCCGAGCGTTGTCTTTGTCATTGGCCGGGCGATGATTCTTGGCACTCGTGGGGCTGTGATCAGTGTCTTGGGCAACGGTATTGGTGTGGGGATTCAGATTCTCGCGGTTGCCCTTGGAGTCGGCGCCGTCGTTTCTCAATCAGAGGTGCTCTTTGGGGTCGTGAAAGTCGTGGGGGCCGCATTCCTCATTTACCTGGGTGTTGAGGGCATTCGCCACCGTCGAGTTTTCGCGAAGGCTCAGGAGGACCAGCCGAGGGTCTCGACCAGGCGACTACTGCTGGATAGTTCTGTTGTTGGGATTACTAACGCAAAGACACTGGTCTTTTTTATTGCGTCCTTCCCTCTGTTTGTGGATCCAGCCAGGGGATCGGTCATCGTTCAGATGCTCGTGCTTGGGGGATTCTTTTGGGTGGTGGGCATCGCCAGTGATCTTGTGTGGGCTGTTGCGGCCGGCAGTGCCCGCGCCTGGCTCTCACGATCGGCAACCAGGCTGGAGTGGGTGCGCGCTGGTGGAGGTCTAGCCCTCATGGGTCTTGGGGCGTATCTCGGGCTTTACAGCCTGGGTCTACTCTGACGAGTCCTCGAGTGGCACCTGCGCCCAACTGTGAAACGACACCGTGCAGTAGTCGGGAATCAGCGCTTCGGGCGTGAGGCCCGTCGTGTTAAGGTCGCGCATGAACCTGGCCAGGTGAGGCGAGAACAGATTCCCAAACGATCCGTATGCGACCCGCTCGGGGTAGTGGTGCGCGAGAAAGCAACCGTAGGCCTCATAGTCTCCAAGGTCCCGACCGATCGGATCGGTCGAGGACTTCCACCAGTCGAGAAGCGACTCGGAGCCCTTCGGGAACATTCGTCGCAAGACCTCTGGCTGCATCAATTGATGATGCGTGATGAAGCTCAACCGGTATTTCTTGGGGACGCCAAAATACGTCAAGACGTGTCGCATAAAGTCCGCGTGGTATTCGTTGGCGATCTGGAGTAGCTGACGCTTATCGCTTCGAATCCAAGTTTTCGACGAGAGCATGACGGTGTCGGCGTCAAGAATCAGTGCCCCTACCTCGGAGGATTGGTGAGCAGCAGAGAGCTTGATGAGCTGCTGCATGACCCAGCCTGCATTGCGATCGCCCGCTCCGAAGCGTGTGTTGAGCTCTGTCAAGAGCGCGGTGCCAAGAATGTCTTGGTCATAGATGACCCTCACATCTGGGTTCGCAGAGAGGATCGCGTTCAACGCTGTCTGTGACTCTGGGGAGGAGAACCTCGGACCCCGGCCATCGGCGCCACGGGGCGTGATGAGCGTGATGGTGGCAAGAGGGTTTCTGATGTTGCGCTTTGCCGCAGCCAGAACAATGGGGAGGGCCGCTAGGTCCTTCTCCACAAACGGAATCACGAGTTCAATCGCTGGGAGGTTTCGCGCTCTCCGCAGAGGGTCAATCGGCTGACACAGCGAAATCAAGGCTCGTGCAGGAAGCGGGAGATACTTCTTCCGAAAACGTTGGGAGACCAGTTCGACGAAGCGCGCAGCCGCTCCTAGTGAGCGACTGTTTCCGAGGCGCAACAGGTTACGGAGCCGATGGAGTGCCTCATCCGCCAGGGAGCCCCGCGACTGAGCCGAGTAGTTCCTGGGCTGAAAAGACTGGGGCATGAAGCTCTATTTCTCAATGAGGAGTCGCTGATGGGGAAGGGAAGATACTCACATTAGGTTAGATGAAGATTTCCCCACGCTACTCGAAAGGTTCGGCGATGCCGAAGAAGAAGATTGGGTTGTTTCGTCGCGAGGGCGCCATGTTCTCGAACCTCTGGGAGGCCACATGTTTCCTGCGTTGGGCGGAAGCCAACACACTCACACCGGTCATTGATTTTCAGAGTGTTCACCCGATGAACCGTAGGGCCTCTCCGCTCTCGGATGCTTGGACTGGCTATTTCGAACCTGTCTCTGCCGTGCCGATTGGTGATGCTCTGGCAGACCCTGAGGTGGTCATCTACTCATCGCCTCGCGGCACCCAGTTCCCTGTTCATGAGTACTCGCAGGTCGCCGAGTATCGTGAAACTTTTGGAAAGTACATCCGACTAAATTCGATGATGACCGACTATGTCGCTCTGTGGGCAAGCTTTTTGGATGAGCGCGGGGCGGCGCTAGGTGTACACGCCAGGGGAACGGATATGCGAACCGCGAAGTCGCATCTTGCCCCACCAGAGAATCACCAGCTGTTTCGAATGGTTGACACGGCACTTGAGCGCGGCAGTTTTGACTCACTTTTTATCGCTTCGGAGGACGAGCGCTCACTCTCTGGTTTTGTGAAGCGCTACGGTTCCCGTGTTGTCACCACAGACTCTTTTCGGACTGGCACGAGCAGGAAGCTCAGCAGAATGTCGAGCAACGTCCTCGAGTGGCGTTTCGTACTGGGCATGCAGGTGATTAGGGACACGTGGCTGTTGGCTCGTTGCCACGGGCTGGTATCGGGGTCATCCAATGTGTCGGAGCATGCCCAGGTGCTCAATGGCAATAAGTATGTGGTGAACTATCAAATTCGACGGCCGAGAGTGGATATCGCCGGCAGTTCGGCTCTGCAGATCAGCGTGACAAACGCCCTGCGGTATTGGACAACATCACGGTTCGTTGGGCCTGACTTCA
>CAZQIH010000001.1:2507-27212 GCA_964593715.1 uncultured Microbacteriaceae bacterium | reverse complement strand
AGGAGGGCATGTTCCCCCCGATTCAGATGGATGAGCAGCGCGATTCCACAGGTGCCATCACCAAGCAGGGCGTCGATTACTACTTGAAGCCGATGAACTGCCCGTTCCACATTCTGATTTTCCGCTCGCGGCAGCGGTCCTATCGGGAGCTTCCCTTGCGGCTCTTCGAGTTTGGAACGGTGTATCGCTATGAGAAAAGCGGTGTCGTCCATGGCCTCACCCGCGTGCGAGGTCTCACCATGGACGACGCTCACATTTTTGTTACTCCCGAAGACCTCGAATCAGAACTCACGAGCCTCCTTGATTTTGTGTTGCGACTGTTGGGTGATTTCGGACTCACTGACTTCTATCTGGAGCTCTCCACCAGGGACGAGAGCAGCGACAAGTTTGTGGGCTCTGACGAGCTGTGGGAGAGGGCAACAAGCACCCTCGAATCAGTTGCTACCCGATCGGGTCTCACCCTGGTGCCAGACCCCGGCGGCGCTGCGTTCTACGGCCCGAAGATTTCGGTCCAGGCCAGAGATGCCATCGGACGTAGCTGGCAGATGTCTACCATCCAGCTCGACTTCACGCTTCCCGAGCGCTTCGAGCTTGAGTACCAGGCAGCTGATGGCACCAGGCAAACCCCGATCATGATTCATCGTGCGCTTTTCGGTTCGATTGAGAGATTCTTCGGGGTCTTGACAGAGCACTACGCGGGCGCTTTCCCCGCGTGGCTATCGCCGCTTCAAGTAGTGGGAATCCCCGTCGCGGAGGAGTACGCCGAGTACATGGGCGAGATCATCGAGCGGCTGACGAAGCGCGGTGTTAGGGCGCAACTCGATGCATCGGATGACCGTATGCCCAAGAAGATTCGCACCCACACCATGGACAAGGTGCCCTTCCTCCTTATCGCGGGAGAGGACGACAGAGCCAGTGGAGCAGTGAGCTTCCGGTATCGAGATGGCTCCCAGAAGAACGGCGTTGCCATTGAGGACGCTATTGACGAAATCGTCGCGGCCATCGAGACCAGGGCCTATGCCTAGTTCGCCAGAGGACGACTTCTCTACCCTTGACGCGGCGGCACTCCCCGGTGTTCCTGATGCTTTTCAGCGCTTGTGGACCCCCCATCGAATTGCGTATATCCAGGGGGAGACTGCACCCATCGATGGGGGCTGTGTCTTCTGTATCGCGCCGGACATGGACGAGGACGCGTCTCTTGTAGTCGCCCGAGGGAAGCACGTCTACGCCGTATTGAATCTCTACCCCTATAACGCCGGCCACCTGTTGATCTGCCCGTTTCGTCACGTTGCGAATTATGACGAAATCACACCAGACGAGATTTCTGAGATGGGGGAGTTCGTCCAGATCGCGATGAAGACCCTTCGCGCAGTCTCTGGGGCGCACGGATTCAACCTCGGCGTCAACCAGGGAAGCGTTGCTGGTGCTGGGATCGAGGCGCACCTTCACCAGCACGTCGTGCCCCGCTGGTCCCAGGATTCCAATTTCTTCCCGATTGTGGCGAGGACCAAAGCGATGCCCCAGTTACTGGGCGACATGCGTACAATTTTGAGGGACAGTTGGCCCACAGGTTCGCCCGGTTAGACTTTCGCTCTAGTTTTCATCACCCCACTGTGCGCAGCACTACGAGAGGAACCTCAGTAGCTCATGGCTGAAAAATCAACCCCACTATCAGGAACCGCCCGCGTTAAGCGTGGTCTTGCCGAGATGTTGAAGGGTGGCGTCATCATGGACGTCGTCACCCCCGAGCAGGCACGCATCGCCGAGGACGCCGGCGCGGTCGCCGTTATGGCGCTCGAGCGTGTTCCAGCCGATATTCGCGCCGAAGGTGGCGTGGCTCGAATGAGCGACCCCGACCTGATTCAGGGCATCATCGACACCGTCTCGATTCCGGTAATGGCGAAGGCTCGCATTGGCCACTTTGTTGAGGCTCAGGTTCTGGAGGCCCTCAAGGTTGACTACATCGACGAGTCTGAGGTTCTTAGCCCGGCAGATTACGCGAACCACATCGACAAGTGGCGCTACACCGTGCCCTTCGTGTGTGGTGCAACGAACCTCGGTGAAGCGCTCCGTCGGATTACCGAGGGCGCTGCCATGATTCGCTCCAAGGGCGAAGCCGGAACCGGTGACGTCTCCGAAGCCACCAAGCACATCCGCACTATTCGTGGCGAGATTGCCCGATTGAGTGCGATGTCGCCTGACGAGATTTATGTTGCCGCGAAAGAATTGCAGGCTCCTTACGAGTTGGTTCTCGAGGTAGCAACGACTGGAAAACTTCCCGTGGTTCTCTTCACCGCCGGTGGTATCGCGACACCTGCCGATGCAGCGATGATGATGCAGCTGGGTGCGGATGGTGTTTTTGTTGGCTCTGGAATCTTCAAGTCCGGAAATCCTTCAGAACGTGCCGCTGCAATTGTCAAGGCCACCGCCCAGTACACGGACGCATCGGTCATTGCCGACGTTTCACGCGGACTAGGCGAGGCCATGGTCGGCATCAATGTTGGCGACCTCCCTGCACCTCACCGTCTCGCGGAACGTGGCTGGTAGCAACGCCCCACGAATCGGGGTTCTCGCACTTCAGGGTGATGTGCGTGAGCACAGTGCTGTACTCCGGGAGCTTGGATGCGAGGTTGTCGAAATCCGTCTTCCCGCGCACTTGGAAGGAATTGACGGGTTAGTCATTCCCGGTGGGGAATCCAGTGTTATGGACAAGCTCTCCCGCATCTTTGGGTTGGCCGCGCCACTGCGCGAAGCAATCGCGTCGGGCCTGCCGGTCCTTGGCACATGCGCTGGTCTCATCATGGTTGCCAACCGCATTGAGGACGCAATCTCCGGGCAAGAGAACCTCGGTGGCCTAGACGTGACGGTTCGTCGTAACGCGTTTGGCGCCCAAGTGGACTCATTCGAAACCTCCGTCTCGGTCGAGGGTGTGACTGGTCCGGCGCTCAACGTCGCCTTCATCAGGGCCCCCGAAGTGATTGCGGTGGGTCCAGGCGCACGGGTTATTGCAACGCTTGAAGATGGCCGAGTGGTGGGGGTCGCCGGTGGCAACATCATCGGCGTCGCTTTCCTCCCGGAAATCACTGGTGAAGATCGAGTGCACCGAATGTTTCTCGATGTCGTGGCGCAGAGGGCACTCCACCAGCCAGCGGCAGTCGACGCCTAAGATAGAGAGGTAATCCGGGGGAGGGATATGTCCGGCCACTCTAAATGGGCGACGACAAAGCACAAGAAGGCAGTCATTGACGCCAGGCGTGCAAAGTCTTTTGCCAAACTCATCAAGAATATTGAGGTTGCTGCGAAAGTCGGCGGCCCTGATCCTTCGGGCAACCCGACGCTCGCTGATGCAATTCAAAAGGCCAAGAAGACTTCTGTCCCCAACGACAACATCGATCGCGCTATCAAGCGCGGTGGCGGTCTGTCTGGCGAAACCATTGACTACCAAACGATCATGTATGAGGGTTATGGACCTGGCGGTGTTGCCCTGCTGATCGAATGCCTCACAGACAATCGCAACAGAGCCGCGGCAGAAGTGCGCACCATCATGAGTCGCAACGGTGGCCAGATGGCTGACCCGGGGAGTGTGGCCTACAACTTTGCTCGCAAGGGTGTCGTGTCGATCACGAAAGTGGACGGTCTGAGCGAAGACGACGTCCTTGCTGCCGTGCTGGACGCTGGCGCGGAAGAGGTAATCGACCGCGGGGCTGGTTTTGAGGTTGTTGCGGAACCCGCGGATTTGGTGGCCACTCGGGTCGCTGTTCAAGCGGCCGGGATTGACTACGACGCAGCCGACATCGAGTTCCTGGCGGCCGTCAGTGTCTCGCCCGAGCTTGAGATTGTCCAGAAGGTGTTCAAGCTCGTTGATGCCCTGGATGACTGCGATGACGTGCAGAACGTGTTCACAAACATGGAGCCTTCCTCCGACGTTCTTGAGGCGCTTGATCAGGCCGAGGGGTAAGTCGGCACCATGACCACCATCCTCGGCGTGGACCCCGGTCTCACCCGATTGGGGGTGGGCGTGATCTCCCATGGTCCGGGCAGAGCCGTCAGCCTTGTCCACGTTGAGGTATTTCGCACTCCGGCCGATGACGAGTCGAGCGCAAGGGTCGGGGGTATGGCGCGTCTTCTCGCTCGGGTCTTCGATGCCCACAAGCCTGATGTGATCGCGCTGGAACGGGTCTTCGCGCAACACAACGTTCGAACAGTGATGGGCACCGCCCAGGTGAGTGGTGTGGTGTTGGCACTTGCCTTTGAGAGAGGAATACCGGTGTCCATGCGGACACCGAGCGAGGTGAAAGCAGCGGTTACCGGCTTTGGCAGGGCCAACAAGGCCCAGGTCGGCCACAGGGTGCAGCGGATTCTCGGGCTTGCGGAAATCCCGCAGCCCGCTGATGCGGCGGATGCGCTGGCGCTCGCAATCACGGAGGCGTGGCGGGGAGTTGCGCCCTCCAGCACACAGAGCGGATCCACGACCACTCCTGCACAGCAGGCGTGGCGGGATGCCGAAGCTAAAGCTAGGAGACCTAGGCTACAAAGGTGATTGCATCGATTCGGGGAACTCTGCTCAGGCGCACCGGCAGTGACTTGATTATTGATGTCTCGGGGATTGGTTACCGCGTCACCGTTGCCGATCGGGTGGCTTTGGCTCTCCGCGAAGGCGAAGACGTCCTTCTTCACACGGCCTATATTCCCCGCGAAGATCAGGTTTCGCTCTTTGGATTTGACACCCCGGAAGAGCTCGACATGTTCGACCTGTTGCGAAGCGTGACCGGGGTTGGGCCCAAGTCCGCAATGGCTGTTCTGAGCCAGCTCTCCGCTGACGAGATATATGACGCGATTGCTCAGGAAAATGACTCCGCCTTCCGCACTGTGAGTGGAATCGGACCCAAGACAGCCAAACTCATTGTGCTTTCGCTTCAAGGATCGTTTGAGCGCAAACCCTCACGGCCACAGGCCTCTCGGAGTTCTGGGGCACCTGCCAACGACATCGTTCGGCACTCGGTCGTGCAGGCCCTGGTGGGCCTGGGTTGGTCGGAGCGCGTCGCAAAAGATGGGGTTCAGCGTGCTCTCGAGGCTGACTCTGATGGGCCTGTGGAAGCAAATGGCCTGCTTCGCCAAGCGCTGAGTATTCTTGGCCCCCACACCAATCGGGAGGCCCGGCCGTGAGCGACAACCCTCTTGAGCCCTCGCTGGAATCCGATAACGAAGTGCAGTATGAGGGGGCGCTGCGGCCCCGCAGTTTGGACGATTTTGTCGGTCAGGCCAAAGTGCGGGAGCAACTGGTGCTTCTGCTCCAGGCCGCACAAAAGCAAAATCGCACGCCCGATCACATTCTGCTCTCGGGCCCTCCAGGCCTTGGCAAGACCACCTTGGCCATGATTGTCGCTGAAGAAACAGGACAGTCCCTCCGGATTACCAGCGGTCCAGCAATTAATCACGCTGGAGATTTGGCTGCTGTGGTCTCTTCCTTGGTACCCGGCGAGGTGCTGTTCATCGATGAAATCCACCGGATGGCAAGGCCAGCCGAAGAGATGCTGTATCTCGCAATGGAAGACTTTCGCATCGACATCATGGTGGGGAAAGGGGCCGGAGCGACAACGTTGCCGCTCGAGCTCGCACCGTTCACGCTTGTTGGCGCCACAACACGCTCAGGGCTACTGCCGGGGCCGTTGAGGGATCGTTTCGGTTTCACCGCGCACCTTGAGTTCTACTCCGAGGACGAGCTCACGACCGTATTGGAGCGCTCTTCACAGCTGCTAGGTCTGTCCTGGCCCAGTGCCGCGTTGAACGAAATCGCGGGCCGATCGCGGGGGACCCCCCGGATTGCAAACAGGTTATTGAGACGGGTGCGGGACTACGTGTTGGTTCATGACGCGACCCCCACGGTTGCCTCTGTTCAGGCTGCTCTCAAGGTCTATGACGTCGACGAGCTGGGTCTCGATCGACTGGACCGTGCGGTCCTGGAAATCTTGATCACACGATTCGGTGGCGGCCCAGTAGGGCTTGGGACCCTGTCGGTCTCTGTAGGGGAGGAGGCTGAGACTATCGAGTCCGTCGTCGAGCCCTTCCTCGTTCGTCAAGGATTTATCCAAAGGACCCCCCGGGGCCGGCTCGCTACTTCAGCTGCGTATACCCACCTTGGTCATGAAGCTCCACCCCGTAATGACCTATAGTTACTGGGTACCCTGAACGTCGCATTGGTGTAATCGAAAGGCTTGTGGTTCCTCATGGATCCGATTTCGCTGTTTATGATCGCAGTCCTTGGGCTGCTCATCTATTTCATGATTCGCAATTCCCGCAAGCAGCGCAAGACGCAAGAGGAGCTTGCTGAGAAGCTCAAGCCCGGTGCTGAAGTGATGACCTCCTTTGGGCTCTTCGCCACGGTCCTGGAGATCGACGAAGACAAGAACATTGCCGTGTTGGATGTCGGTAAGGGCGTCAAGGTTCGTGTGCACCGCCAGACACTGACCAAAGTGGTCGAAGAGGAAGAAACTGACGGCGCGTCTGCCGAAGCCGCCTCAGACAAGAAGTCCTAAGCTCGCCAGTCCTCTGATAGAGAGAATTCCCTCGTGGTATCAAACTTCCGTGTCGCTGGAGCGTGGAAACGCTTCGCGTGGCTTGCCGTCATTTTCGCTGTTCTGATCGGCGGAAACGCCTGGTCGGTGTGGCAAGAGGGCGGTTCGTGGACCCCAAAGCTCGCGCTAGATCTTCAGGGTGGGACGCAAATCATCCTTGCCCCGCAGCTTGCGGAAACCCAGACGGTCACGGAGGAGCAGCTCAACCAGGCGGTGGCAATCATCCGCCAGCGCGTCGACGCGGGCGGTGTTGCGGAGGCTGAGGTGTCCACCCAGGGAGGTGCCAACATCGTGGTTGCCATTCCCGGGACTCCGGATGCCGCAACCCTCGAGCGGATCCGTTCGTCCGCGAAGCTTGAGTTCCGCCCTGTTCTTCAGACGACGTTTGTGTCCGAGGAAGCGCCGGCCGAGGGCCCGGCCAGTTTTAACCCCTATGACGAGCCTGCACCGGAGCGAATCCCTGAGAGCGCTAGCGATTTAGCGTGGATTACTCCAGCGATTGACCGGGCCTACAACGAGCTGTCCTGTGACCAGTTGGACGCGCTGGGGAGCAATATCGCTGACCCCGAGCGCCCCCTCGTGATTTGTTCAGCCGATGGTTTTAGCAAGTTTGTTCTTGGACCCGTTGAGGTTGGTGGCGAGACAATCCAGGATGCAGTCTCGGGTCTGGTGCCTGGCCCCCAGGGCACGGTCACGACTGAGTGGGGCGTTTTCCTTGAGTTTGACGAGGTGGGAACCCAAGGCTTCCGGTCTGTGACAGAGCGACTTGTTGGCTTGGAAGGCGTACAGAATCAGTTCGCGATTGTTCTTGATGGGCGCGTCATCAGCGCCCCTCGAACCCTCGCTGCAATCACTGACGGGCGCCCGCAAATTAGTGGTTCCTTCACCCAGGAGTCCGCAGAGGTGCTCGCGGATCAGTTGAAGTTTGGGGCACTGCCCATTGGGTTCGAGGTTCAGAGTGCTGAAACCATCACCGCCACCCTCGGTCTCTCGCAGCTCCAGAGTGGTCTTCTTGCCGGCGCCATCGGCCTGATTCTGGTTGTGGTGTACTCACTCTTCCAATACCGGGTCCTCGGATTTGTCACGGTCTTCTCGCTGACCACCGCCTTCGCCCTGTCCTATCTTCTGATTACCTACCTCTCCAACGCGCAGGGGTACCGCCTGTCTCTGGCCGGTGTTGCCGGTTTAATTGTCGCGATTGGTATCACCGCAGACTCGTTCATTGTGTTCTTCGAGCGCATTCGAGACGAGCTCCGAGATGGCCGGGTGGTCGGCTCGGCGATTTCTGCGGCGTGGAAGCGCGCCTTTAGGACCATCATTGCCTCGGATGCGGTGGGCTTCCTCGCGGCCGCTGTGCTCTTCATCCTGGCCGTGGGTAACGTGCGCGGGTTTGCCTTCACTCTTGGTCTGACCACCATTGTCGACCTCGTCATTGTTGCTTTGTTCACTCATCCGCTGATGCAGGTGCTCGGCCGAACCCGGTTCTTCGGGGAAGGTCACCCGTTGAGTGGACTCGACCCCAAGGCGCTGGGAGCTGTCTACCGCGGTCGTGCGAAGTTCCGCGACCCGGTCGACGTTGCTCCTGTGGCGAGAAAGAAGAGCGCTCAGGAGGCTAAGCGCAGGCAAACCATCGCCGAGCGCAAAGCTGCGGAAGAAGCAGCAGCCCTGGAAGGGAAGAAGAAGTAATGTCCCGTCTCACACAGTTTGGAAACGCCCTCTACACGGGGGAGAAGTCCTTTGATTTCGTGGGGAACCGTGTTCGTTGGTACCTCATCGGCGGCGGCGTTGTTGCTCTGGCTATCCTGCTTACGATTCTTCGAGGTGGCTTTAGCTTTGGGATCGAGTTCCGTGGTGGATCTGAGTTCCGTGTTTCTCAACCCCCAGCACTCTCCGAGCAGGTCGCACTCGACACTGTGAACGAGCTTGTAGGACAAACCTCGAACCCGAGGGTGTCGATTGTTGGCGGTGACTCCATCCGCGTTCAGACAGAGCAGTTGACTGACGCAGAAACGACCGCGTTGAGAACCGACCTCGCTGAGGCGTATGACGTCACTGTTGACCAGGTGACAGCCTCGTTCGTGGGTGCCACCTGGGGACAGGACATTACCCGCCAGGCGCTGATTGGTCTCGCGGTGTTCTTGGTACTCGTCTCGATTGTGATGGCCTTCTACTTCCGAACCTGGAAGATGTCCGTCGCCGCTCTTGTGGCCCTCGCTCACGACCTAGTAATCACCGCAGGCATCTATGGCGTGCTGGGTTTCGAAATCACCCCGGCAGCAGTCATTGGCCTGCTTACGATTCTCGGCTATTCGCTCTATGACACCGTCGTTGTCTTTGACAAGGTGCGTGAGAACACCCAGCAAGATGGCGAGGAAAGCCGGCGAACTTTCGCGGAGTCGGTCAACCTTGCCGTCAACCAGACGCTGGTGCGCTCGATTAACACCTCGGTCGTAGCCGTGTTGCCCGTCGGATCCATCCTCTTCATCGGCTCGGTGCTGCTGGGGGCAGGAACTCTTCGTGACATCGCAATCGCGCTGTTTGTGGGGATGATCGCGGGAACCTACTCGAGTGTGTTTATCGCAGCTCCGCTCTATGTGCACCTGCGCGAAAACGAACCAGAACACCTGAAACAGGGCACCAAGGTGAAGGCACCCAGGCCAGCCACGGGCGCGGTTCGCTAAGGCTCACCCGCTTCACGGCCCCTCCTCGTACACTGGTGTTACTACGAGAGGGGGTGCCCAGTGACTGAACTCCAGACACCCGCGCCCTCAACGCTGCGTTCGCTCCTGCCGAGGCTGTTTTCCAAGTCCTCCGCTTCCCAGGGTCTTGACGCCCTCATTCGAACTGTTCGCAAGAACCACCCGAAGGCGGACACCGGGCTCATTGAGCGGGCCTACAAGGTTGCCGAGAAGTCCCATTCGGGCCAGACGCGCCAGAGCGGTGAGCCCTACATCACCCACCCCCTTGCGGTGTCACAGATTCTCGCGGACTTGGGCATTGGCCCAGTGACCATCGCAGCAGCCCTGCTGCACGACACTGTCGAGGACACTGACTACTCACTTGACCAGCTGCGTAAGGACTTCGGTGAGGAAATTGCCATGCTCGTCGATGGCGTGACCAAGCTCGACAAAGTCAAGTACGGCGACAACGCCCAAGCCGAAACCGTTCGCAAGATGATTGTGGCGATGTCCAAGGACATCCGAGTGCTTCTCGTCAAGCTGGCCGATCGCCTCCACAACGCCAGAACCTGGGGGTTCGTCAACCCCGAGTCGGCCGCGAAGAAGGCCCAGGAAACCCTCGATATTTACGCTCCACTAGCCCACCGCCTGGGTATTCAAAGCGTGAAGTGGGAGTTAGAGGACCTGGCATTCGCTGTGCTGCACCCCAAGATTTATGTCGAGTTAGAGTCACTGGTCAAGAACCGATCCCCTGAGCGAGATGCCTACGTGGAGCGCGTGATTGCCGCGGTTAACGACGACCTCCGCCAGGCCAAAATCAAGGCTGAGGTGAGCGGGAGGCCCAAACAGTTCTATTCCATCTATCAAAAGATGGTGAACCGGGGCCGCGACTTCAACGACATTCATGACCTCACGGGCATCCGAATCTTGGTGTCCTCTATCCGGGATTGTTATGCGGCACTCGGCGCGGTTCACGCCAGGTGGAACCCCATGCCTGGGCGCTTCAAGGATTACATCGCAACACCTAAGTTCAATCTTTACCAGTCGCTCCACACCACGGTCTTTGGCCCCGAGGGTCGCCCGGTAGAGATTCAGATTCGTACCGTGGAAATGCACCAACGAGCCGAGTTTGGTGTGGCGGCGCACTGGAAATACAAGGAGCGCACCGCCAGTGGCAAAGACAAGGACGCGTTCGCTCACGAAACTGACATGGCGTGGTTGGCGCACCTGTCCGACTGGCAGGCAGAGACAACGGATCCCACCGAGTTCCTGGAGACCCTGCGCTACGAGATCGGCGCCAAAGAGGTCTACGTGTTCACACCCCAGGGCAAAGTCATTGGTCTGCCCTCAGGGGCAACACCGGTTGATTTTGCGTACGCCGTCCACACAGAGGTTGGGCACCGCACCATGGGTGCCAAGGTCAACCAACGTTTGGTTCCCCTGGATACTCCGCTTTCCAGTGGGGACTCCGTCGAAATTTTCACCTCGAAGAGTCCTGACGCGGCGCCGAGTCAGGACTGGATGAACTTCGTCACCAGTCAGCGAGCCAGAAGCAAAATACGTCAGTGGTTCACCAAAGAGCGCCGCGAGGAAGCGATTGAGCAGGGTAAGGACGCGATTGCGCGCGCCATGCGCAAGCAAAATCTTCCTCTGCAGAAGTTGATGAATCAGGAGTCTGTCGCGAGCGTTGCTGCGGCACTCAAGTTCCGTGATGTTGAAGAGCTCTACGCCGCAGTGGGGGAGGGCCACGTTTCGACCCAGTCGGTCATCGAAAAAGTGGTGGGCGTTGTCCACTCAGACCAGGATGCCGATGACGACGTTTTCGCAGGGCCCGCACGCGGAAGAATTCCGACCCGAGTAAGCCAATCAGGGGTCCTCGTGCGCGGGGCGCCGGACATCCTGGTGAAGCTCGCCAGGTGCTGTACACCGGTCCCCGGTGACACGATTGTCGGCTTCGTTACCAGAGGGACAGGTGTCTCGGTGCACCGCAGTGATTGCACAAATATTGGCTCGCTCCAGGGCAGTCCAGACAGGATGATCGAGGTGGAGTGGGCCCCCACGAAGGGGAGTGTGTTCCTCGTTCACATCCAAATCGAGGCCCTCGACCGTCCAGGTTTGCTCTCCGATGTGACCCGGGTCCTCTCCGAACATCATGTGAATATTCTCTCGGCGACGGTGAACACCTCAGACAATCACCTAGCTCTCTCCCGCTTCGTTTTTGAGATGGGAGATGTGACGCACCTTGACCGGGTGCTCAACGCTGTTCGCCGTATTGATGCGGTCTACGACGTCTATCGGGTGATGTCGGGATAGCGCGCGCGCAGATCATCAACAGCCGCGAGTAGCGTCTCCAGTCGGTGTCGCTGTTCACGTGTGACTCTTCTCTCGAGGGCACGTTTCCGCAGCTCCGTCGTGGGGGACGCACTCAGCATTGCTACCTGCGCGCCCGCGTTAGCTGGGCAGTGCTCAAGAAGCAAGATGTCGAGCACCGCGGCCTCTGGTGTCACAAGCGTCAACCCTTGAAAACTCTCGAAGGGATGGTGTGTGGGGTTCACGGTCCTCGCGCGCCACTCCATTCGGTCAAGCGGTGAGGGAGCGGGGCGAAGGGGTCTCAGCACGTTCCAGGGCTCGGGGAGCCCCATGCCGGTCCAGACCCACCCAGCGGTTCTGCCCGTGGCGATTGCCCACGAGGGGAGGCGGTTGGCAACGAGAGTGGCCCGTTCATGGACGGTGGGGAAGTACGGTCGGGGCCACACCATCGAACCTATGCGCAGGGCGTTTCCCGCTTGGAGCTGTGCGTGGTCCTGCGGCGTGATGGTCATCGTGACAGCATGGACAATCGGAGGGGAACCAGAGCTCAGAAGCGGCAAGCTGTGGAGAACTGCGCTTAGTTCAGAACTGCGAGCCAGGCCTTCTTGGTGGCGAGCTCGGACTCCAGATCCGCCTTCTGTGTTCCGCTGGCAGCCTGAATCTTTGCTTCGAGCTCCGAGATTGCCGCCGTGAGCTGGCCCGACATGGATTCGCTGCGAGCCTTTTTCTCCGGATCGTTCTTGGTCCAAAACTCTTGCTCGAGCGACTTCACGTGTGCGTCGAGTTTCTTGACCTGGTCGTCAATCGCGCGCAGGTCTTTCTTAGGCACGGGGCCCAGAGCCTGGAAGCGAGAGTGGAAGGTGCGCAGGCGCTGAGATGCCTTGTCGCGGTCGGTAAGGGTCAGGATGTCTGCGAACTCAGCCAATAGGACCTTTTTAGCCTCGGCATTGACTGCGTTGTTCTCGTCATCGCGCCTATCTTCTTCAGCTTTCGCTCCGTAGAGGGCGTCGCCGGCCTTTTTGAACTGTGCCCAAAGGCCATCCTCGACCGATTTCGACGCGCGGGGGGCTTCTTTCCATTTGGCGAGGAGATTTCGATAGCTAGGAATCCCCGCCGCACCCTTCTCCACTAACGCTTCGGCTGCGGAAATGAGTTCCTTCTTTACAGTCTTTGCCTCTTTGGACGCCTTGTCGAGATCCTGGAAGTAGGCACGGCGCGCTCTTTCGAGAGTATTGCGAGCGGTTCGAAATCTTGCCCACAGTTCATCCGCAGCTTTCTTTGGAACACGCGGTCCGGACTGTTGATGGGTCTGCCATGCCTCAAACAGTTCGGTCATGGTCGTGGTGGCCTGCTTCCAGCGGATCTTGCTGGGATCTTGGGCGGCAATAGCCTCCATGTCGGCCACAATCTTTTCCCGGTGGGCGAGCGCCTCGGCGACAGCTGCCTGGCTGGCCTCATCCTGCTGCGCTTCGAGGGTCGGCAGCTTTTCACGCACGGCCTGGACTCGCTCGCGCAGAGCGACTATGTCGCCCACCGCTGCAGGCTCAACCAAATCCTTATCGAGTCGGTCGAGCTGCTTGGTGATATCGCGCACGGCGGCACCAGCCTTGACGCGCTGTTCGGCAAGAGACACCGTCGCCTCGAGGTCGTCAAACTTTCTCGTGAAATAGGCGAGGGCCTCCTCATGCGTGCCATCAGGAAAACTTCCGACGACACGCCAGGATTCGCCTTCACGAACAGAGACGGTGCCGTCGTCGTCAACACGACCAAAAGCGTCAGCGCTTGTTGCCATGGCTCCTCTATGCAGGTGGGGGACTAGCCGGCGATTAGCCTACTCCAACGCTTGGACGCGAGAAGGGCTTATTGCCAACACTTATCGGATTGTGATGGTTCTGATATCAGGGGCCACTACCGGGGTGCCGTTGGGGACCTCGTCGACCGTCCCGGGGGTTGCGAAAGCGGCGACGAACTCGTCCAGCCCGGATGTTACGCGGCCGAGCACGGTGTAGCCTCCGACCTCGTCGTTGGGGATGATGCTGTCCTCGTAGACAATGAAAAACTGACTGCCCTGGCTCTCTGCGTTGTTGCCAATCCTGGACATTGCGATTGTGCCAGCTTCGTAGCGCTGATCGATGGGGGCATTTTCGATGGGTCCGAAGCGGTACTCGGGGCCTCCGGTACCGGTGCCAGTGGGATCCCCGCACTGCATCACGAAGACAACTTCAACGCTCAAGCTGTGGCAGCTCACGCCGTCGTAGAAGCCCTTGGTGGCGAGGTCCACGAAGTTTGCCGTCGCTTGAGGCGCGTTGACTCCATCAAGAACAATGCCAACCGCAACATCGCCGAACACGATCTCGCCTGTCCACTCGCGGTTCTCACTAATCGCAATATCTGGCGCCTTAGCGGGAGCACCTGGGCCGATGGTGGCATAGCCGACGAGCGCGAGGGCTGAGAGGGTAACCGCTGCGAATGCCCCGCCAATCGAAACCCACTGGTCTTTCCGCAACCTGCTCTTTTTGGCGGCTTGGAAAACCTGTCGGGCTTGGAAGACACGAAGTTGTTCGCGCTTCGCACGATTGTCAGTGGCCACGAGGACTCCCTCAGAAGGATGGGTGGTGAACCCTCCCATCCTAGATGGAGCACGGGATTGCCCCGACTAGCATGGCCTTATGTCCCAAGAGAGCTTGTGGAAAGCGCCACTGCCCCTCGCAGTTGCTTTGCGCCCACAGACCCTGGATGACGTTATTGGCCAAGACAGGGCACTTGTGGCCGGAGGACCTCTACGAGCTCTTGCTGACCCGTCGCACCGCGGTTCCGCCAGCTCTGTTCTTCTGTGGGGCCCGCCTGGGACTGGCAAAACCACCATCGCCAGTGTCATTGCGCGGTCATCTGGCCGGGAGTTCGTGGAGCTTTCCGCCGTGACAGCGGGGGTCAAGGATGTCCGAGACGTACTTGCCAACGCGAGAAGTACCGGCGACACCACAGGGGTTGCCCCTGTCCTCTTTCTTGATGAGATTCACCGGTTTTCGAAGGCGCAGCAGGATGCGCTGCTACCAGGCGTCGAGAATGGAGTGGTCGTCTTGGTTGCGGCGACGACGGAGAACCCCTCATTCTCCGTTATATCCCCACTGCTGAGCCGCTCCATCGTTGTGACTCTTGCCTCCCTAGAGCCCCACGACATTGAGTCCGTTCTTGCCAGAGCGATAGCGCACCCTCAGGGCTTGGCCGGCGCGTTCGAGGTTGAGCCGGGCGCAATTGAACTGCTGGTGCGCCTTTCAGGTGGCGACGCAAGGAAGGCGCTCGGATCTCTTGAAGCCGCTGCGATGGTGGCCTCTGGCTCGGAGGAGCCAGGACGAATCAGCGCGGAACACGTCGCGCTGGCGGTCGACCGAGCGATGGTGCGTTACGACCGTGATGGCGATGCCCACTACGACGTGATCAGCGCGTTCATCAAGTCAGTGCGTGGCAGCGATGCTGACGCGGCTCTGCACTACCTTGCTCGAATGATCGAAGCAGGGGAGGATCCCCGGTTTATCGCGAGGCGACTCATTATTTTGGCCTCCGAGGATATTGGGCTGGCAGATCCCACCGCTCTGTCGATTGCGGTGGATGCAGCTCAAGCCATTGCCTTGATAGGGATGCCTGAAGGGCGGATACCGCTTGCGGAGGCCACCATCTATCTTGCGCTGGCCCCGAAATCCAATAGGGCCTACATGGCCATTAATGATGCACAGTCGAGCATCAAAGCTGGCCTGCTCGGCGAGGTTCCACCACACCTGCGCGATACGCACTACGCCGGCGCGCAAACTCTTGGCCATGGTCGTGGTTATCTATATCCCCACGACGCTGACGCAGGCATCGTTACCCAGGCATACGCCCCCGAGGCCGTGCGCGGAACCTCGTTCTACAAGCCGGGCCCTAGGGGTTTCGAGGGCGAACTCGCGAAGCGCCAAGCTGCGATTCGCACCATACTGGATGGCTCGAGCCAGCAATCGAGCACAGAAGAGTAATTGTGCTACCGTTATTGCTGGTCACAGACCAGATAACCGTGCGGCTGCGTGTTTCTGATCTGCGAAGGGCACGCTGTAGCCGCGGCCCCTCCGCCAATTCCCTCACTTGTTATGTCTCAGGCGTTTAGCGCCAACCACGTATCTAGGAGAAATTTTTCGTGTCAACTCGTTCACGTACCAGAAGCAAGACCAGACTGTCCCGGGCGCTGGGTATTCCCCTTACCCCCAAGGCAGCAAAGTATTTGGAAAAGCGTCCCTACGCTCCTGGAGAGCACGGTCGTACCAAGCGCAAGACCGACAGCGACTACGCGGTGCGTCTTCGCGAGAAGCAGCGTCTGAGGGCCCAGTACGGAATACGCGAGGCACAGATTCGTCGTGTCTTTGAAGAAGCACGCAAGAGCCAGGGACTGACGGGTGAAAACCTCGTCGAGCTCCTGGAAATGCGTCTCGACGCTCTTGTTTTGCGCTCTGGATTCGCGCGCACGATGGCCCAGGCCCGCCAGATGGTCGTTCACCGCCACATCTTGGTCAACGGTGAGCTGGTGGACCGCCCGTCGTTCCGTGTGAAGCCGGGTCAGATGATCCACGTCAAGCCACGCAGCGAAGAGACGGAGCCCTTTCAGGTTGCCGCCGCTGGTGGTCACGTTGACCTTCTGCCTCCAACCCCCTCCTACATCGAGGTTGAGTTGGATAAGTTGCAGTCGGTGTTGGTGCGTCGCCCCAAGCGGGCAGAGGTCCCTGTGACCTGTGAAGTACAGCTGGTCGTCGAGTACTACGCGGCCCGCTAGAAAACCTCTACTGTGGTGGGGGAGCTTACGCTTCCCCACCACAGTGCTTTTCGGACGTTGGTGAGGGCGATAAAGGAGAACATATGGGTCGATTCATGTCTGCTCTCATCGGCGTCGTAGCCGGGTTCGTACTCGCTCACGTCGTCAACCAAACGCCCGAAGGCCGTGAATTCTTCGGCCGCGCTCGCGCCACGCTGTCCTCCTTTGCGGAGGGTTTTAAGCAGTCGTATCGCGGCTGAGTTAGTCAGAGCTAGAAGAGGGATTGATGGAAACCGCAGACATTCAGCGTCGCTGGCTCACGTACTTCGGTGATCGTGGGCACACCGTGGTTCCCTCGGCTTCCCTCGTGAGCGATGACCCCACACTGATGTTTACCGTTGCGGGCATGGTTCCTTTCATTCCGTATCTGACCGGTGTTGTCCCCGCCCCCTACCCCAGGGCGACGAGCGTGCAGAAATGTATTCGCACCCTTGACATCGAAGAGGTCGGAAAAACTACCCGGCACGGCACGTTCTTTCAGATGAACGGGAACTTCTCTTTCGGGGACTATTTCAAGCAGGGAGCAATCGAGTTCGCCTGGGAGTTACTGACGATGTCGGAGTCCGATGGAGGGCTCGGCTTTGATGAGGACAAGCTGTGGGTCACTGTCTACGAGGACGACGACGAGGCCGCCGGTATCTGGAAATCTGTAGCTGGTCTCCCAGAGTCCCGTATTCAGCGAATGGGGCGCGAGGACAACTACTGGTCGACAGGCCAGCCTGGGCCTGCAGGCCCCTGTTCCGAGATTTACTTCGACCGAGGCCCGCAATACGGTCCAGACGGTGGGCCAGCCGTTGATGACACCCGGTACATAGAGATCTGGAACCTCGTGTTCATGCAGTACCTGATCGACAATGTGCGCAGCAAGGTTGACTTTGACATTGTTGGCGAACTGCCTCAGAAAAACATCGACACCGGTATGGGGATGGAGCGCGTCGCCTTCCTCAAGCAGGGCGTTGCCAACATGTACGAGATTGACCAAGTGCGCCCCGTCCTCGACAAAGCCGGGGAGCTCTCCGGGCGGAGATACGGTGCCAACGTTGAGGATGACGTCCGCATGCGCGTCATCGCAGATCACATCCGCTCAGCCCTGATGTTGATGACCGACGGCGTCGTGCCGGCAAACGATGGCCGCGGATACGTGTTGAGGCGTTTGTTGCGTCGGAGCATCCGGTCCATGCGACTCCTTGGCTACCACGACCCAAGTTTCCCCGAGTTGTTCCAAGCCTCGAGAGATGCCATGTCGGCGAGTTACCCTGACGTGGCGACAGAGTTTTCTCGAGTCAGTCAGCTTGCTATCGCAGAGGAAGAATCGTTCCTCAAGACCCTCGAGGCAGGCACGAGCATCGTCGACCTTGCTGTTGCCGAGACCTCGGCGCAGGGTCAGACCTCTCTTTCCGGCGACACGGCCTTCCTGCTCCACGACACGTATGGCTTCCCCATTGATCTCACGTTAGAGATGGCGGCGGAAGCGGGTCTTAGCGTTGACCGCGAAGCCTTCGACACTCTGATGCTCGCACAAAGGGACCGCGCGAAGACCGACGCGAAGTCCAAGAAGAGCACACGGGCTGATGTGTCTGTTTATCGAGAGTTCCGTGCTTCCGGAGAGACAGTATTCGCCGGGTATGAACTGCTGGAACTCGAGTCGAGCGTGTTGGGTCTGCTGGTTGACGGGGAGTCCGTCGACCGAGCGGGCGCGGGTCAGGTTGTCGAAGTGATTCTTGCCGAGACGCCCCTTTATGCGGAGTCGGGTGGCCAGGTCTCGGATCAGGGTGTCCTCGAAGGGCCAGGATTCCAGGCTGTCGTGTCTGATGTTCAGAAGCCCGTGCCGGGCCTGATTAGCCACACCGTCACGATTACGCAGGGAGAGATTGGCGTGGGAGACACGGTCAAGGCCGTTGTTGACCCCGTGACGCGATACGAAGGGGCGCGAGCTCACTCAGCGACCCACTTAATTCACGCCGCGCTTCGGGACACCCTTGGCCCGAATGCCACGCAGGCTGGATCGTTGAATCGCCCGGGTTACATGCGACTCGATTTCTCGTGGAACCAAGCGCTCTCCGAAGACGCTCAGTCGGCGATTTCAGAGATTACCAACAACGCGATTCGCGATGACCTTGAGGTCTCGACGCGGATTTTGCCCGTTGCAGAGGCCAAAGCCGCCGGTGCGATGGCGTTGTTTGGCGAGAAGTATGGCGATGTTGTTCGCATGGTGGATATTGGTGGGCCATGGTCAAGAGAGTTGTGTGCGGGAACCCACGTCGCCCGGTCCTCTCAGATCGGTGTGGTGACACTTCTGGGGGAGAGCTCAGTCAGCTCGACCGCTCGCCGTGTTGAGGCGCTGGTCGGGAGCGCTGCGGTGGCCGACTTCTCTGTTGAGAAGTCCATCGTTCGACGCTTGACCCAGCTCTTGAAGACCCCCAGGGAGGATTTGCCCGGTCGGATCGAGGACCTTTTGGGTCAGGTAAAGACCCTGGAGCGGCAGGTCGCGAAAAGCGCACAGGCGGCCACCGGTGCTCTAGCACCAGCGCTGGTCCAGAGCGCTGTCGACGTCGCAGGTGTCTCTGTCGTTGCTCAGGTGCTCTCCGAGAGCCTCGGAGCCGATGACATTCGCGTGCTGGCAACCAGTGTGCTGTCAGGGCTGGGGGACAAGCCGGCTGCGGTTGCGTTGGGTTCGGTTGCTGAGGGCAGAGGGACCATCGTGGTCGCGGCAAACCCTTCCGGGGTAGCAGCTGGCGTGCACGCGGGCAACCTGGTCAAGAGAGCGTCGGCCATCATGGGCGGCGGCGGCGGCGGTAAGCCCGGGCTTGCGCAGGGCGGGGGTCCGCAGGGCACTTCCCTGCCGGCCGCGTTGGAGGCCGTAGTGACGGAGTTGGGGAACTCTTAGTGCGCGTGGGCGTTCGGCTGGGGGTCGACGTTGGTCGGGCCCGAGTTGGTGTTGCCCGGTCCGATCCCCACGGCACGATGGCCGTTCCTGTGGAGACACTCGCGAGAGGCACGGCGCTCCTGGAATTGGCTCGGTTGGCCCACGAATACGAGCCCCTCGAGTTCGTTGTGGGCTTACCCATCAACCTTCAGGGAGAGCGGACCGCATCAACGGAGGACGCTGAAGCCTTTGCCCGTGAAATCGATGCGCTCGGTGTTGCACCTGTGCGAATGATTGACGAACGCCTGAGTACGGTGTCCGCAACGAGCGCCCTGCACAGCGCCGGGCGGCCCTCCAGAGAGCAACGCTCGGTCGTGGACCAGGTTGCCGCTGTTATTCTTTTGCAGCACGCATTGGATTCAGAGCGCAGTCAGGGGGTGCCAAGCGGGTACGTGCTAGCCGACCCGGAAACCCATGACTAATGACGCGGACTTTGATCGTATTTTCAGTACCCTCCCTCCTCTGACGCCACAAAACGGCGGCGAAGCGCCTCCCGCGCGCCGAGCGTTGAGAGAGAAGAGGCCGCCTCGGCAATCAGGCGGCAAGACCATCTTCGCGCTCGTCGCGGTCATTGTCTTGGTGCTCAGTGGCTCTGGGGTGTGGTTGCTATGGAACGAGTACGGCACGCGCGTCATCGACTACTTTGCGGCGGAGGAAATAGCAGACTTCGAGGGCTCTGGTGCTGAACCCGTCATTGACGTCGTTGTCGCACCTGGCGATATCGGAGAGACCGTCGCGCGTAAGCTCGCCGAGGCCGGTGTCACAGCTTCGTTTGAGGCTGTCTACTCAATTTTGCTCAGGGACACGACCATTGTTTTTCAACCCGGGACGTATCGACTTCTGACAGGGATGTCGGGGGAGAGCGCTATTGCCGCGTTGTTGGATCCGGCGAACCGTTTTGAGATCAAATTTACGATTCCTGAAGGCAAGACCCTCGAGCAAGCGATTGAAATTGTTGCGAGCGCCTCAGGTCTGCCAGTGTCCGATTTTGAGGACGCGGTAGCAGACCCCGCGGCATATGGCATCGATAGCCCCACCGGCACGCTTGAGGGGTATCTTTTTCCCGCCACCTACACATTCGAGCCCGGTGTCAGCGCCAGCGAGATCGTCGACCGGATGGTGAGAGAAATGGTGAGCCGTCTTAACGCCAGCGGTGTCGCTCCCGAAGACTGGCACGAGGTTCTCACCATGGCTGGTCTCATCCAACGCGAAGCGCGGTTCGAACAGGACTTCTACAAGGTATCCAGGGTCTTCGCAAACCGGCTTGAGGTAGGAATGCCCCTGCAGTCTGATGCGACGGTCACCTACTGGACCGGGCTCTATGACGGCGCTGGTACCTCTGATGCCGACCGGGCGGACGAGGAAAACCCCTACAACACCTACGTGATTTCCGGCCTTCCCCCCGGACCCATCTCGCTTCCCGGCGAACTCGCCATTGACGCTGCAATAAACCCGGTCGATGGGCCTTGGCTGTACTTCGTATCGGTGGATCTTCGAACAGGCGAGACGGTTTTCTCTGAGACCTACGCCGAGCACAACCGCGCCCGAGACCAGTGGCTCGAGTGGTGCCGAGCTAGTGAAGAGAACAGTGCCTTCTGCTAGGCCCTGGGCGGAGGTCTGGGGGTCACCCATTAGCCATTCACTATCCCCAGCTCTTCATACAACCGCCTACGCCACACTTGGCTTGGACTGGCAGTATCGGGCCCGGGAGGTTGCCCTCGCTGACCTACCGCGGGAGTTTGCTTCACTGGGTGAGGGGGCGAGAGGTCTTTCATTGACTATGCCGCTCAAGGAAGGGATTCTCGAACTGGTCACTGTGCGCGAGCCCGTTGTCGATGTCTTGGGGGTAGCAAACACGGTCTTATTTGGCGCAGACGGTCCAGTTCTCACCAATACGGATCCACTCGGTGTCACCGGGGCACTCGACGACGCCCGGGTGGATGCACACAGCGCATGGATCGTCGGCGCGGGTGCTACGGCCCGCGCCGTGGGGTACGCGCTGGCAACACGGGGAACGCAGGAGATAGCCCTGGTGGTCCGCGAACCAGCCAGAGCCTCAGCAACCGCCGATATTCTGCGTGGTTCTGGTGCGAAGGTCACCATTGTTCATCACGAGGACCTAGGCGATGCCCCATCGCCGGAGCTCGTAGTCAGCACACTGCCTGGTGGGACCGCTTTCCCCTTCGTTCCGACCACAGCGCTTCTTCGTTCCAGTGCCCTCTTAGACGTCGCCTATCACCCGTGGCCATCGCCGGCAGCGACTCTGTGGCTCGCGGAAGACGCGACGGTCATCTCTGGGCTTTCGATGTTGGTGCACCAAGCCGTCCATCAAATTCGCTGGTTCGTCCAGGGGACAGGTGACCTGCCACTTCCTGAGGAGCGCTCTGTCCTGGACGCCATGATGCGCTCCGTGGGGCTCCAAGCGTCCTAGGCGGACCGCTTGGCGTGAAAGAATAGAACCATGTTGCGTTGGTTGACTGCAGGTGAATCTCACGGCCCCGAGCTGATTGCCGTCCTCGAGGGGTTCCCCGCGGGCGTGCCCATAACCCTTGAGATGGTGCAGGATGACCTTGCGAGACGGCGCCTTGGCTACGGCCGTGGCGCTCGGATGAAGTTTGAAGCGGACGAGGTTTCTCTCTCTGGGGGCATCCGGCACGGGTTTAGCCAAGGCGGTCCTGTTGCGCTGCGGATCGCGAATACGGAGTGGCCGAAGTGGGAAACCATCATGAGTCCGCACCCCGTTCCCGCGGAAGAGCTCACCGGTGGTCGCGCTACGGCGCTGACCCGGCCCCGCCCCGGCCACGCTGACCTCACCGGTATGCAGAAGTATGGCTTCGATGACTCACGGCCGGTTTTGGAGCGCGCCTCTGCCCGTGAGACGGCTGCCCGCGTGGCACTCGGCGCAGTCGCTAGAGCTTTCCTGCGTGAGCTTGGTATCGAAGTGCTCTCACACACCGTTGCAATCGGACCGGTCGCCGTTCCTGAGGGTGTTCCCCTGCCGACCCCCGGCGACGTTGCTCGCCTGGATGAGGATGCGTTGCGCTGTGCGCACCCCGAAACGGCAGCGCTGATGGTCGCCGAAGTTGATGACGCGCACAAAGAGGGCGACACCCTGGGCGGCGTGGTCGAGGTCGTAGCCTACGGGCTACCACCAGGGCTCGGTTCCTACGTCCACTGGGATCGTCGTCTGGACGCGAAGCTAGCTGGTGCTCTCATGGGTATTCAGGCCATTAAGGGTGTTGAAGTGGGCGATGGTTTTCTGACGACCAGGCGCAGGGGATCCCTTGCCCACGACGAGATTGTCGCCAGTGACGAGGGGGTTGTCCGCACGAGTGATCGCGCTGGCGGCACTGAGGGTGGCATGAGTACCGGCGGAGTGTTGCGCGTTCGTGCCGGCATGAAGCCGATATCGACGGTGCCACGAGCGCTGAGAACCATTGACACGACAACCGGGCAAGAAGCAGTGGCACACCACCAACGCTCCGACGTCTGCGCCGTTCCCGCGGCCGGGGTGGTCGCTGAAGCGATGGTGATGCTCGTCCTAGCAGACGCTGTGGTGGAGAAGTTTGGTGGGGATTCGCTCGCGGAGATCACACGGAACCTCACTAGCTACCTCGATTCGATCCCCGAGGCGATTGCCCCGGTCAGACACCACTAATGGCCCAGGTGGCTCCCGTCGTGGTGCTGGTGGGGCCACCAGCGGCCGGCAAAACGCGCCTTGGCAAGAGGGTCTCGAAGCTTCTAGCCGTTGATTTTGTCGACACCGACGCTCTCGTGGCTAGTCGCTACGGACCTATCCCCGCGCTATTCGCAGCAGAGGGGGAGGCCTCGTTCCGCGAGAAAGAGCGTTCAGCGGTGGTGGAAGCGCTGGCATCCTCGGATGTGGTCGCACTCGGCGGAGGGGCTGTTATCAACCCCGATACCCGAGCCGATCTTCGTGGCAAGCGCGTGGCCCTAATCTCCATCTCCGCTGACGCCGTAGCGCCCCGTCTGAATTCCGGTAAGCGCCCGTTGCTGACCGGTGGCCTTGAGAGTTGGGTGTCACTGGTGGCGAGTCGAGCGGCCTGGTATGACGAGGTCGCCACCGCAACCTTCGACACGTCGAGCACGCCACTCGATACTGTTGCTGAGAACATTGTCGAGTGGATCAAGAGTGAGGAAGCCTAATGGCAGAGGTTTCTGACACCATCACAGTGTCGAATTCCCAACAGGGCGACTATCCCATCGTCGTTCGGCGGGGGGTCATTGACGAAGTAGCCTCCTTCCTGCCTGGCGATGCCAGCAAGGTGCTCATCATTCACGCGCCAGCGCTCGCCACGATCGCGGAGGCTCTTCGCGCCAACCTTTCTGAGACAAAGCAGGTGTTCCTTGCCGAGTTACCCGACGCGGAGGGCGCCAAACGCATTGAGGTCGCGTCTTTCTGCTGGGGCATCCTTGGCCAACTGGACTTCCACCGCAACGATGTCATCGTGTCCCTGGGCGGGGGAGCAACGACGGATGTTGCAGGTTTTGTTGCGGCAACCTGGCTGCGTGGCGTGCCGCTGGTGCACATTCCCACGACGGTGCTTGGCATGGTGGATGCTGCGATTGGCGGAAAAACTGGGGTGAACACGCAGGAGGGCAAGAATTTGGTCGGCGCCTTTTATGCCCCAGACGCGGTGCTGGTTGACCCGGACGTTCTTGCAGGTCTCTCGGAAAACGATGTGAAGGCGGGTTTCGCGGAAATTGTGAAAGCGGGATTCATCGCGGACCAGCGAATTTTGGAACTCGTTGAGGCTGACCCGGCCGTCGCTATAGACACCGGAAGCGAGGTTTTTGAGGAATTACTGGCTCGGGCGATCGCGGTCAAGGCGCGGGTGGTGGGAGATGATTTCACGGAGCAAGGCCTACGGGAGATTCTCAACTACGGTCACACTTTGGGTCACGCTATCGAACACGCCGAGCGCTACCAGTGGCGCCACGGAGTGGCGGTTTCCATCGGAATGGTGTTCGCCGCGGAGCTCTCTCGCATCGTGGCGGGGCTTGACGACACCACTGTTGATCGTCATCGCTCAATCCTCCAGTCACTAGGGTTGCCCATTACCTACCCACCTGATCGTTGGCGGACACTGCTAGCGACAATGCAGAAGGACAAGAAAGCCCGAGGTGGCGTGCTTCGGTTTGTTGTCCTCGATGCGGTTGGGAAGCCACGCGTGCTGGCGATTCCTGACGAGTCGGTGCTCTTTGCGGCATATGCCGAGCTGGCCCAGTCCGCACAGTAGGCTGGGTTTGTGAACAGCGTCCTCATTCTGAATGGCCCCAATCTGGGCCGTTTGGGCTCTCGTGAACCCGAGATCTATGGCTCCCTAAGCCTGGGTGAGATTGAGTCCCTACTCCGCG
>CAZQIH010000001.1:0-2497 GCA_964593715.1 uncultured Microbacteriaceae bacterium | reverse complement strand
CCTCCGTCACCGGCTTCGGGGTCGACACCGCGGCCTACTCCGCGCCGAAGCCCCAGAGGGCCTCACCCTTCGTTTCGAACAGACTGATGACGAGGCGACTCTGATGGGTTATCTCCACGAGGCAGTGGATAACCGCATGGGCGTCATCATCAATCCTGCTGCTTTTACCCACTACTCCTATGCCATTCGCGATGCGTGTGCGATGGTGACTGGCGCCGGTCTGCCGCTGATTGAGGTCCACCTTTCCAACCCTCATTCCCGCGAGGAGTTTCGTCACCGCTCCGTCGTCTCTGGCGTCGCGACTGGTGTGATTCTGGGTTTTGGTGTGGATTCGTACAGACTGGCGATGACCCAGATGATGACTCTCCTAGGAAGGTAGCCCCATGGCCACGACTAACGACATTAAGAACGGCAGCGTGCTGAACCTTGACGGCCAGCTCTGGGCAGTCGTCGAGTTTCAACACGTTAAGCCCGGTAAAGGCGGAGCTTTCGTTCGTACCAAGCTGAAAAACGTGCGTTCGGCCAAAGTCGTGGACAAGACCTTCAACGCAGGTACCAAGGTGGATTTCGCCACGGTCGATCGTCGTGACTACACCTTCCTGTACGAGGACGGAAGCGACTTCGTCTTCATGGACCAGGCAAGTTACGAGCAGGTCAATGTTCCCAGGGAAGTGGTGGGGGATGCCGCCAACTTCTTGCTCTCCAACCAGGCAGTAACCATTGCGATGCACGAGGGTGAAGCGCTCTATATCGACCTTCCCGCCTCTGTCACGCTTCTGATTACGTACAGCGAGCCCGGCCTTCAGGGCGACCGCTCGACAGGCGGAACAAAGCCCGCGACACTCGAGACCGGGTTTGAAATTCAGGTTCCACTCTTCGTTGAGCAAGGCACCACGGTCAAGGTGGACACCAGAACCGGTGAGTACCTGGGCCGCGTGGCCGACGAGTGAGCGCCCGGCGAAAAGCGCGACGCAGGGCCCTCGACATTCTCTTTAGCGCTGACGTCGCCGAGGTTGACCTGGCGGATGCTCTCGCCTCTGCCACCGAGCAGGCTGCCAAGGAGCCACAGCGTTCCTCTAGCTGGGAGTATGCCCGGGAGATTGTTTCTGGCGTAATCGACCATCGCGCCGAGATTGATGCTGTGCTCTCTGGCACCAGTGCGACGTGGCCCCTGGATCGCATGCCCAGCGTTGACCGCGCACTGCTCAGACTCGCCACCTGGGAGATCCTCCATAATCCAGAGGTGCCCTCTGCGGTGGCAATCTCAGAGGCTGTAGAGATGGCTGGGGAACTCAGCACGGAGGCCTCAGGTGGCTTTGTTCACGGAATTCTTGCGTCTATCGCCCAGACACACGCCTCCTCCTAGCGTGGCCGTGGCTTAGTGCGGTACAGTTACCCCGTACGACCTGCTTTAACCAGCGTCCTGTGAGGCGCGGAAGGAGGGCTCGATGACTGCGCGTGCAGTTCTCTCGGAGTCAGATATCGACCGAACTCTTCGGCGTATCGCTCACGAAATCGTCGAGGCTTGTCCTGAGACCTCTGAGATCACCCTGCTGGGGATTCCCACCAGAGGCGTTGTACTCGCGTCCCGACTTGCCGGCTACATCTCGGATATCGCAGGTCTCCCTGTTCCAGCAGGCTCGCTCGATGTGACGATGTACCGCGATGACCTCTCCACCGGTGGCCACAGAACCCCTGCGCCCACCGATGTCCCGGGCGGGGGAATTGATGGCCGAGTGGTGGTCCTGGTCGATGATGTCCTCTATAGCGGGCGGACGGTGCGGGCTGCTCTCGATGCCCTGACTGCTATCGGGCGCCCTCGCCTAGTTCGCCTCGCTGTCCTCGTTGACCGTGGGCACCGTGAACTACCGATTAGGGCGGACCATGTCGGCAAGAACCTGCCGACACACCACGGCGAGCGCATCACCGTGAAATTGCGGGAGATTGATGGGTCCGAAGAAGTGCAGGTGGTGGAGTGAAGCATCTGCTCTCGGCTAAGGACCTCGATGTTGACCGAGCACTGACACTGCTCGACACAGCCGAGGAATTTCAGGCTGTTGCGAACCGACAGGTCCCCAAACTGCCCACGCTTCGCGGCGTAACCATGGTTAATCTGTTCTTCGAAGACTCGACCAGGACGCGCCTTTCCTTCGAAGCGGCTGCGAAGAGGCTCTCTGCTGACGTGATGACCTTCCAAGTCCAGGGCTCGAGTGTGTCAAAAGGGGAGAGCCTAAAGGACACTGCCCAGACGCTAGAGGCGATGGGGGCTGACATCATCGTGATTCGCCACCCAGCATCAGGAGCCGCCAGCACGCTGGCCCACTCTGGATGGGTCGATTCCAGCGTCATCAACGCAGGTGACGGTGCTCACGAGCACCCCACGCAAGCACTGCTGGATGCGATGACTATTCGCCAGCGTTTCCACGCCGAACCCCGGGGCGCTCTTCTGACCGGGTTATCGGTAGTGATTGTCGGAGACATCGCACACTCTCGGGTG